>CAMBVS010000046.1 GCA_945871425.1 Rhizobium sp. Q54
CGCCCTTTGGTCAGGTCGTACGGGGTCATCTCGACATTGACCCGGTCGCCGGCGAGGACGCGGATGCGGTTCTTGCGCATGCGGCCCGAGGTGTGGGCCAGAACGATGTGTTCGTTGTCGAGCTTCACCCGGAACATGGCATTGGGCAGTAGCTCGGTGACGGTACCCGAAAACTCGATGACGTCTTCCTTCGGCATGCAAACTCCGCGAGAGGGGCTGAAACCGCGGGAAAGTGGGCTCAAGGCCTCGGCCGGTCAAGGAAAAATGGCGATTCGCCGGGCTTGGCCTCAGCCGCCGAACAGCCATTCCGCCGCGGCCGCGCGCGACGCCGGCGGCTCGCCCGTGCCGCCCCAGCGGCGCCAGTCCTCCGGTGTGATCGGCTCGGCGGGACGGAAGGCGAGGCTCGTCTCCCCCATTGCCCGGCCGCTCACGAACAGGTGTTGCACGGCGGCGAAGGCCGGATGGCCGATCGGAACGTCGAGGGCCCAGGCGAGCGGCACGCCCTCGGCGAGCAGGCTCGCCTGAAAGGCGCGAAGCTGCGCCGGATCGCCGCGCACCTGGCGCGGCCCAACGCCACGGCCGAGGGCGAAGGCGGCCAGCGCGCCGGCCGCCTCCCCGATGTTCCACTCGACCGGATGCAGCCGATAGCAGCCATTGGTGATGTGGGTGGTGCCGATGTTCTTGGCCGCGGCGATGAGATTCTCGATCCGGATCGGCAACAAAGCGCCGAGCGGGATCTGGAACGGACGGGTGCGGCAGCTGACCCCGACATCGTCGGGGCCTGAGTTGTGGATATCGATCGGGTACCAGCCGACGCCGACCGAGTCGGAAAAATGGGCGGCCCGCGGGCCGGGCTGGAACGCCGCCGAAACCTCCCGCTCGACGATGGTCTTCATCGCACGGATACGCCGGCTCTCGCGGATGTAGGGGAACTTGGCGAGGCCGTCGGTGCTGCCCATGACGTCCGGGCGCAACTTGAGCTCGGGCGCGCCGAGGCGCTGGCCGGTCGCCGGCGCCTCGGTCTGCACCCAGTGGAGGAAACCCAGGCTGGCACGCTTGGCGTCCTGAAGCGCCGCGGCGACGTCGAGCGGCGGCCGGTCGATCACGCTGCCGTCTCGATAGTCGTTCCCGGGCCAGTTGAACATGGTGAGATCGGCCGGATAGGCGCCGCCGAACTGCGCGGCGTCGACCAGACGGCGGTAGGTCCAGAGTCCACCCTTTGTGCCCGGCATGGTGTCGAAGACCTTGTAGGCGAGCCAGCCGCTCTCTTCGCCGTAGATCTCGCCGCCATGGACCTGGATGCGGAGGCTGTAGGGTTGGCGGCCACGGAAATAGGCATAGCGCTCCGGCACCGGGATCACGTGGCGCTCGCCCTCCGGCCGCCTCTCCATGCCGAAGGTGTAGGTGAAGCTCTGCACGCAATGCGCCTTCGGCTCCTCCGGCTGCGCGTGCGCCTCGCCGGTCTCGGCGATGGATTCGGCGCCGCTCCGGTACTCCGCAGCGGCGAGCGGCAGCAGGTCCCCGAGCTCGGTCGCATCCAGGACGATCTCCGGACGGAACCGCCGGGCGGCACCGCCATCCAGCGAGATCGCCGTCACCGAGACGATGCGGTCACCATTAACGCCGACCGCCGCAAGCTTGTGGCGCAGATGGACGGTCAGCAGGCCCCGCTCGACGAACGGCTGGAGCTTCTTCTCAATTGCCGCCACCGCAACCCGCGGCTCGAAGGCGACGCGCGTCACCCAGCAATTGCCTGGATTGAAAGCCGGCGCTCGTCCGGCAGCGCCGGCGGCGGGCCGGTAGTGATCGCGGAGCGCCGAGCGAAGCCTGTAGTAGCTGGCGGTGCCTCCGAAGCTCTCGATATGCTCGTGCTCGTCCAGCGCCGACACGCCCTGCGCGGTCAGCTGTCCGCCGAGCCAGTCGGTCTCCTCGATCAGGCAGACGCGCCGCCCGCGCCGCGCCGCCGCCAGAGCCGCGGCGACGCCGCCGGTTCCGCCGCCGACGATCAGAATGTCGCAGGCCACATCCGCCGCATCCTCGAGGCCGGCGACAGCGACCAGCGCAACCGCCGGATCACCGGTCACCGGCACCCGCATGACGTCGACCAGCGTATCGAGCTTCGTTTCGACGACAGCCAAAGCCATCCTCCTTCAGGCGATCGCCGGCCCTCGGCTCGGCGGAAAGCGTTCCTGGATGCGGCGGATCAGGTGGTCGCGGACCTCACGGTAGGCGGCAAGACGCGCCTCGCGCGAGCCCTCGGTGATGGTCGGATCGAAGGTCGGCCAGTATTCGACGTCGCAGGCCATGACCCGGGTCATTTCAAGTGCGCGGTGATGCGCCTCCGGCGACAGCGTCACGACCACGTCGAAGGAGGTGTCCGCCAGCGTGTCGAAGGCCTTCTGCTTATGCCGGCCGATCTCGATGCCGATCTCGCGCATGACCTCAACGGCGAACGGGTCGACGTCGAGGCCGCGCACGCCGACGGAGTCGACATAGACCCGATTGCCATGCAGGTGCTTGAGATAGCCCTCCGCCATCGGCGAGCGCACCGCATTCTGGGTGCAAGCGAAGAGGATCGCAGAAGGAAGCGCCGGCATGCCCGCCTATACCCGGAGATGCAATGCGCAGATAAGTGTGAAGAGCCGTCGCGCGGTGTCGAGATCGAGCTCGACCTTGCCGGCAAGCCGCTCGGTCAGGAGCTCGGAACCCTCGTTGTGGAGCGAACGGCGGCCCATGTCGATCGCCTCGATCTGGCTCGGGCTCGCCTGGCGGATGGCCGCGTAGTAGCTGTCGCAGACGGTGAAGTAGTCCTTGATGACACGGCGGAAGGTGCCGAGCGACAGGCCTATGAGCCGCAGCGGCTCGCCGTCGTCGCCCTCGTGCGAGCGGATTTCCAGCATCAGCCGGTTTTCCTCGACGAAGATCCGGACGTGATAGGGCCCCGTCTGGCCGTCGATGAGCGCGAAGCGGTTGCTCTCGATCAGGTCGTAGGCGGCAACCGCGCGCTCGTGATCGACCTCAGGTCCGCGCCGGACGATGCTCGCTTCGTCGAGCGAGATGCGAGCGATGCGGCCGGGCGGGGGCACGGCGGCTCACCGGCGGTTGAGGCGAACGGAAACCGAGCGGGCATGAGCCGCCAGTCCCTCGGCCTCGGCCAGGCGGATCGCCGCCGGGCCGATCCGCGCCAGCGCCGCTGCGGTGCAGCCGACAATGGTCGTCCGCTTGAGGAAATCGAAGACCGAGAGTCCCGAGGAGAAGCGGGCGGTTCGCGAGGTCGGCAGCACATGGTTGGGACCGGCGACATAGTCACCGATGGCTTCCGGCGTGTGCCGGCCGAGAAAGATCGCACCGGCATGACGGATGCAGGCGGCGAAAGACCGGGGATCCGCGAAGGCGAGTTCCAGATGCTCAGGCGCGAGCCGGTTGACCAGTATCGGCGCGTCCGCCAAAGAGCGGACCAGGATGGCGGCGCCGTGGTTCTCCCAGCTCGCCCGGGCGACGTCCGGCTTCGGCAGCGTCTTCAGATGCCCCTCGACCGCCGTGAAGACGGCATCGATGAAGGCCGCATCGTCGGCTATCAGGATGGATTGCGAAACCGGGTCGTGCTCGGCCTGGGAGAGGAGGTCGGCTGCGATCCAATTCGGGTCGTTGTCGCGGTCGGCGACCACCAGGATCTCGGACGGGCCGGCGATCGAGTCGATGCCGACCTTGCCGTAGACCATTCGCTTGGCGGTCGCCACATAGGCGTTGCCGGGGCCGACGACCTTGTCGACAGCGGCGATCGTGGCCGTGCCATAGGCCAGCGCGCCCACCGCCTGGGCGCCGCCGACCCTGTAGATCTCGTCGACGCCGGCGAGCCTGGCCGCGGCCAGCACAAGCGCGTTGACGACGCCGTCCGGAGTCGGCACCACCATGGCGAGACGATCGACACCGGCGACCTTGGCCGGGATCGCGTTCATCAGCACCGAGCTCGGATAGGCGGCCCGTCCGCCGGGGACGTAGAGGCCGACCGACTCCAGCGGCTTCCAGACGAGGCCGAGCGAGACCCCCTCCTCGTCCTCGAAGTCGAGATCCGCAGGCACCTGGCGGCGATGGAAGGCCTCGATGCGGCGCGCGGCAAGCTCCAGTGCCTCCCGAGTCTCGGCCGGAATGGATCTCGCCGCAGCGGCGATCTCGCCGTCGGGGAAGCGGAGTCCGGTCGTCGCGAGATCGAGGCGGTCGAAGCGCTTCGTATAGTCGAAAAGCGCCTGGTCACCCCGCGCGCGCACGTCGTCAAGGATACCGCGGACGACCACCGAGACATCGTCGGTCACCGCCTCACGGTCGGCGAGCAGCGCCTCGAACGCGACCGCGAAGTCCGCGGCCGAGGCATCGAGCCGCCGCGGCATCAGGCCGCTCGGGCGTCGATGCCGGCGGCCGCGCGGAAGCGCTCGAGCCAGTGGCGGATCTGCTCGCTCCGGCTCTTGAAGGCCGAGCGGTTGACGGCGAAGCGGGTGGTGACGTCGGCGATGTGCTCGACCTCGACCAGGCCGTTCTCGCGCAACGTGCGGCCGGAGGCGACGAGGTCGACGATGCGCCGGCAGAGCCCGAGCTGGGGTGCCAACTCGAGCGCTCCGTTCAGCTTGATGCATTCCGCCTGCACGCCGCGGCGTGCGAAGTGCCGCTTGGTGACTTCGGGGTATTTGGTGGCGACGCGGAGGTGGCTCCAGCGCTGCGGGTCCTCGGTCTGGGCAAGATCCTTCTTCTCGGCAACCGCGAGCCGGCACTTTCCGATGCCGAGATCGAGCGGCGTGTAGATCTCGGAGTAGTTGAACTCCATCAGCACGTCCGATCCCGCCAGCGCCATGTGGGCGGCGCCGAATGCCAGGAACGTTGCGACGTCGAAGGAGCGAACGCGAATGATCGAGAGGCCGGGAACGTTGGTCTGGAAGTGGAGCTGGCGCGATTCCTCGTCGGCGAAAGCGCTCTCGGGCTCGATCCCGGCGGCCCGGATCACCGGCATCGCCTCGGCGAGGATGCGGCCCTTCGGCACGGCGAGAACCAGGGAATCGGCAGCGGCCACGGCCGGTCAGTCCTTGTGCGCCGGCCGGAAGATCGTCGGCCAGGGCTGGCCGAAATCGTCGAGGCGGCAGGAAAGCTTCTCGATCTCGAGCCGGACGGCGGCACCGCCGGAGAACAGGAGGTCGACGACGCCTTCGCCGACCTCGATCGCGAGCAGCGCCAGGATGCGGTCGCTATCCTCCTGCTCGATGCCACGACGGCGGACCCGCCCGACATGGTCGAAGATCACCGCGGTGGTAATGCGCTCGCCGCCGCCGGCGGCCCCACCCCGGTCGCTCTCCCAGCGATAGCGGCTGACTGCCATCATGAAACGGCGATCGTCGGGGAAGTAGCGCATGTCGTTGATCGGGACGGCAGCGTCCTGCAGGGCGGCCGAAAGGATCGCCAGATCCTCCGCATCCTCGGCTCGGAGCTTGAGCGGCTTGTCGGTCACGATACCCGCCTCACTCGTCGGCGGCGACGGCCGGTCGCACGCGCTCGATCATGGCGCCGCAGGCACCGAGTTTCTCTTCGATCCGCTCATAGCCGCGGTCGAGATGGTAGACCCGGTTGACCTCGGTCACGCCCTCGGCGGCGAGGCCGGCGAGCACGAGCGAGACCGAGGCGCGGAGGTCGGTCGCCATAACCGGCGCGCCGTTCAGCTTCTTGACGCCGCGGACCAGGGCGGAGGCCTGGTGCACGGTGATGTTGGCGCCCATGCGGGAGAGCTCCGGCACGTGCATGAAGCGGTTCTCGAAGATGGTCTCGGTGACCATCGAGGCGCCGTCGGCGACGGTCATCAGCGTCATGAACTGCGCCTGCAGATCGGTCGGGAAGCCCGGATAGGGTTCGGTGATGACATCCGTGCCGATCAGGCCGTTGGTGCCGGAGACGCGGACGCCGTCGGCGGTGCCGGTGACCGCGACGCCGGCCTCGGCCAGGTGCTTTGCCAGAGCCTCGATCATCGAGAGCTTGACCCCGACCAGTTCCACCTCGCCGCCGGTGATGGCGGCGGCGATGGCGTAGGTGCCGGCCTCGATGCGGTCGGCGACCACCGGATACGTCGTGCCGACCAGGCGCTTCTGGCCGATGATGCGGATGGTGTCGGTGCCGGCGCCCTCGATGTCGGCGCCCATCGCCTTCAGACAGCGGCAGAGATCGACGATCTCGGGCTCGCGGGCGGCGTTCACCAGCACGCTCTCGCCGTCGGCGAGCGAGGCGGCCATCACCAGGTTCTCGGTCGCCCCGACCGAGACCGAGGGGAAGACGTAGCGCCCGCCCTTGAGGCCGTTCGGCGCCCGGGCCTCGATATAGCCCTGCTGCAGGTCGATCTCGGCGCCGAGCGCCTGGAGCCCCTTCAGATGCAGATCGACCGGCCTCGCACCGATGGCGCAACCGCCGGGAAGCGACACTCGGGCTTGCCCGGCCCTTGCCACCAGCGGGCCCAGCACCAGCACCGAGGCCCGCATCTTGCGGACCAGGTCGTAGGGGGCCGTGGTGTTGGTGATCCCGCCTGCGGTCAGCTTGAGCGCGCGGCCTGTATGTCCGCCTGTGGCAAGGCCGTCCATGCCGATCTCGACGCCGTGCTGGGCCAGCAGCGTCGCCAGGGTCGAGATGTCGGCCAGGTGCGGCAGATTGACCAGGGTCAGCGTGTCCTCGGTCAGGAGGCTGGCGCACATCAGCGGCAGGGCCGCGTTCTTGGCCCCTGAGATCGGGATACGCCCGGAGAGCCGCCGGCCGCCCTGGATGCGGATTTTGTCCACGGTGGAGAGCCTTGAACCTGGAAATGATGTTGTTTGTTGTTGTAGCGGACGGCCGCCACGTCCACAAGCAAAGCGGACCTAACTAGACCCGGTCGATCGGAATCCGGAGGTAGACCGTGCCATCGGCTTCCGCCGGCGGGAATCGCCCGGCCCGCATGTTCACCTGGACCGATGGCAGAATGAGGGCGGGCATCGAGAGCTTGGCGTCCCGTTCGCGCCTGAGCGCGACGAATGCCTCCTCGCTGACGCCGTCCTTGATGTGCAGGTTGCTCTCCCGCTGCGCTCCCACGCTGGTCTCCCAGACGAAGCGTTCGCGGCCGGGCGCCTTGTAGTCGTGGCAGAGGAACATGCGGGTTTCGCCGGGCAGCGACAGCAGCCGGCGGACCGAGCGGTAGAGCGTCGCCGGGTCGCCGCCCGGGAAGTCGCAGCGGGCGGAGCCGTAGTCCGGCATGAACATGGTGTCGCCGACGAAGATCGCATCGCCGATCCGATAGGTGATGCAGGCCGGCGTATGGCCGGGCGTATGCATCACCTCGATCGTCAGGCGGCCGAGCGGCAGCTGCTCGCCGTCGGCGAAAAGGCGGTCGAACTGAGAGCCGTCCGGCACCATGTCCCAGGCGCTGAACAGCGGCCGAAAGGTCTTCTGCACCAGAGAAACGGCGTTGCCGATTCCGATCGGCGCGCCGGTCGCCTTCTTCAAGTGCTGGGCGGCCGACAGGTGGTCGGCATGGACATGGGTCTCGAGGATCCAGGCAATCTTCAGTCCTCGCGCCGCGACCGCCGCAAGCACGGAATCGGCCGTCGTGTTGCGCGTGCGGCCGGAGGCGCCGTCATAGTCGAGGACGGAATCGATGATCACGGCCAGCCGGGTCGCCGGATCCGAGACCAGGTAGGTGGCGGTGAAGCTCGGCTCATGGAAGAAACAGACGACATCCGGCACCCCGGCCACCGGAGTCTCGGCTCGGGCGCGGGCCTGTTCCTTTCGCCGCTTCAGGTTCTGGCGCAACGCATCCGCCCGGCGCCGCTCGCGGTCGTTCGTGCCCTTGCCCCCTGTCATGCCCGCTCCTCAGTCGGCAAAGCGGAATGGCAGCATCGCCAGCGCCCGATCGAGCTTCGCCTGCATGTCGGTGAGGTCCCGGCCGCCGATGTTGATAAGCCCGTGGCGAAAGCTGTAGCTGTCCTGGGGCAGCTCCGACAAGCGCATTCCGGGAACCGCCCGGATCATCACCACCGTGTTCGGAATCGCCTCTCCGACCCGGGCGACGTCGTCATCCGAAGGCACCGCCAGGCAGAGCCGATCGGTGAAGCCGCGGAGCACGAAGCTGGCGGCCGCCCGGTAACGGCCCTGGCGCCAGCCGTGATCGGGCCGCCGCCCTTCGGCGAGGTCCATGAGGATCCGGTAGGTGTTGATGCCGTCGACCTTCTCGTACAGATCGCCGAACTGCATGGAGAGGCGGTCGTTCACCTCGATCACCATCGGCGCCGGGCGCCTCGGGTCCCAGAAGAACTCGATGTTGAACAGGCCATGGTCGAATCCCAGGCCCGGCATCAGCGTCCGCGCCACGTCGGCCATCTGCGCCTGGACCTTGAGGGGCAGCGCCGAGGGGTACTGGAAGCGCTTGAAGCTGACCTTGTTGGCGAATCGGATGGAGTCGACGACACCGAGAACGGTGACCTCGCCGCCATGGACGTAGCCGTCGAGGGTGCATTGGATGCCCCCCATCAGCTCCTCGGCCAGCATCCACTTCCGGCCCTCGGTGAGATCGGACGGCGGATCGGCGTCCTGCATCAGGTCCAGGAACGACTCGAGGAACGGCGGCAGTCGCTCGGCCGCCATCGCCAGGGCCTGGCGATAGGCGGCCGCGTCGGCGATGCGAAATCCCAGATAGGAGAGATAGGACTTGATCGGCTTCATCCAGAACGGCCGGCCGACGCCGAGCGCCTCGAGTTCCACCGGACGATCGAGATCAACCAGCGCGAAGCGCGGCGTCGAGTCGGGCACCAGGCGGCGCTGCAGCACCCGGCTCCAGCCCTTGTGCTCGCAGCGGACCGCGGCTCGGAAGTCGAGGCCGGGAAGTCCGAGGTTCCGGCAGATGGCCGGAACCAGAAGGCTCGGCGGGTAGTCCTCGACGCCGATGACGCCGTCGATCCGCGGCTGGGCCCGGGCGAAGGCGGTGGCGCGGGCGATGAAGTCCCGCGGCCGGCAGACATAGGGGTCGGAGGCCTCCTCGTAGGTGCCGATCTCGGCCAGCGTCAGGGATCCCGGCGCCACCAGCCTCTGGATCTGAGTCCGGTCCTCGTCGCTGACCCCGACCGAGAGCAACGTCGTCGCCGTCGCAGGCGGCGGCGATGGCGGGACGATGGCGCGGGCGTGGTCGGGGGCATCCGGAACCATGTCGGCGGATCTTCCTTAGATGAGAGCCCGCTAGCAACAGGGTTGCCGAGCTCCAACACCGGCGGAGGGGATCGGCGCCACGAAATCCGCACAATTGCGTCACTCGGAGGTCACGGATCGTGAGTAGCTTGCGTCAACGAAAAGACGGGAGTGACGAGATGGAATTGGCAGCGGCAATGGCGGCCTGGGCGATTGCGCTGGTATTCCTGTGGACGATGGCCCGCCTGCTCGGTCGCCTGATCGACCGCTCGATCGACCGCAACCTGCCGGACCCGCGCTGGTTCGAGGCCTGAACTGCGGCCGGGGACCGCCCCTCCTCCGCCCTTGCAACCCCCTGGCCCCTGTGGCATGGAAGCGCCCGCCCGGCGCTCCCTTCAGGTCGTCGGCGCGCTAGAAGCGTCGCCGCCTTAGCTCAGTGGTAGAGCGCACCCTTGGTAAGGGTGAGGTCGACAGTTCAATCCTGTCAGGCGGCACCAGCTTCTCCCGGCAAATCCCAGCGCGCGCCGCGGTGATCTTCAGCCATTGAGCCGCACTCCTCCAGGGTCCATATCATCGGCGGCCCGTGCCGCTCGCCGGCGCGAGCGGGGACCAAGGCCGAGATGCGCAGGGGCCGCCCCCGCGCTAGCATGACGCCCTGGAAGAGGGCCGAAGGAGTACGCCATGTGGATGTTCCGCAAGAAATCGCTGGACCTGCCGACCGCCGACCAGGCGCTGCCCGGCCGTGACAAGGCGATCGCGGTCGAGAACAAGCATTTCGTCAACGGGCACGCCCTCAAGCCGCCCTTCCCGGCCGGGATCGAGACGGCGATGTTCGGCCTCGGCTGCTTCTGGGGCGCCGAACGCAAGTTCTGGCAGGCGGACGGCGTCTGGAGCACGGCCGTCGGCTATGCGGCCGGCGTCACCCCCAATCCGACCTACGAGGAGGTCTGTTCCGGGATGACCGGGCACAACGAGGTGGTCATGGTCGCCTTCGATCCTAGGCGTGTCAGCTATGACGAGTTGCTCAGGGTCTTCTGGGAGAGCCACAACCCGACCCAGGGCATGCGTCAGGGCAACGACGTCGGGACCCAATATCGCTCGGGCATTTACGTCTGCACCGACGCGCAGAGGCGTGCGGCCGAAGCCTCCCGCGACGCCTATGCCGACGGGCTGAAGCGCGCCGGCTACGGGGCGATCACCACCGAGATCCTGGACGCGCCACCATTCTATTACGCCGAGGATTATCACCAGCAATACCTGGCAAAGAACCCGGCCGGCTATTGCGGCCTCGGCGGCACCGGTGTCGCCTGCCCGGTCGGGCTCGCCGCAGCCGAATAGCCGCGCCTCCCCGCCTTCAGTGGGCGAAGAGGACCGGCATTTCCGCGTTCATGATGATGTGCCGGGTGGCGCCGCCGAAGATCATCTGGCGAAGCCGGCTTTGCGTGTAGGCGCCCTTGATCATCAGGTCCGCCTTCATCTCGACGGCCTCGGCGCAGAAGACTTCGCCGACGGTGCGGCCGCGTGCGTCCACATGACGGGCGGTCGCAGGCAGGCCGGCCTTGGTGAGCGCCCGGGCCAGCTCGTCGCCACTCGGCCCCGGCGTCATCCCGCCCTCGACGCTGATGACGTGGAGCTCCTTCGCCTGCTTGAGGAACGGGTTGGAGAACCCGATGGTCCGCGCTGTCTCGCTGGCGCCGTTCCAGGCGATCATGACGCGGTCGCCGATGGTCGGCGGCGCCTTCGGCGGCGCCATCAGGACCGGCCGGCCGCTCTCGAACAGGGCATCCTCCAGCGTCGCCTCGGCGAGCGACACCAGCTTGTCCGGCCGCTCGACCACGATCAGGTCGAAGACCCGTCCGAGCGAGCCGACCACAGCGTTCTGCTGCCCCTGCTCCTCCCGCCACTCGGCGGTGACGCCGGGAGTCGACGGCTGGGCGGAGGCGAGCGGAACCCCTTTGCCTGCCATATAGGATTCGAAGGTCTTGCGGGCGGCGTCGCGCCGCTCCTTGTCCTCCTGCTCGAGGACCCGGTCGGCCTCGACCGGCACGGCAACCCCCATCTCGCCCCACGGGATCACCACCGGCGCCGTCGTCCCGGCGCCGAGCCCGACGACATGTGCGCCGAAGCGGCGCGCCACCAGCAGCGCGGTGTCGTAAACCGCCGTGCCGCCATCGCCGCCAGGAATGGCAAGGATGCTTTTCATGACCTGACCTCCTCCATCCGACGCCTACCCTTTAGACGGGCATGTGCGAGACAAGATGTTACGTCCCCGGCGCAAGGCTAACCGTGCCGGAGCCTGCCGTCACCTGCGGAGATCAACGGCGGCTCACCCGGCACGAAGGCCGAGCGCAGCCAGCGCCTCGCCGGTCAGCACCATTCGCTGGCTGTCGATTCCTTCCCAGGTCGTTGCCCGGAGGAACGTCGCGAAGGCGAACTGGTCCTTCGGGCGGACGAGCGTGCCGACGAACCAGCCCTCATAACCACTGGCGACCCTGCCGCCTCCCGTCTTCCCGGAGAGGACCATACCCCGCCCCCGCTCGATCTCCATGATCTCTCGGACCAGCCCGACCGCGCGGGTGGACAAGGTTGTCCGCCCCTCGACCAGATCGGCGAGCCTCTCCACCTGCTCCTCGGCCGCGATCCGGAGGCTGCTGTTGATCCAGAACCGGTCGATCCCGCCGGAAACATCGGCATTGCCGTAGCCGACCGCGCGCAGCGCGGCACCCATGCGCTCGGGCCCGATGCGGAGCGCGAGCTCGCGGAAGAACCAGACCGCCGACGCCTTGAAGGCGCTCCGCACGTCATGCGGGCGCTTCCACTCCTCCGGCCAGTCGCCGGCGGCCGGGTGCTTCTCCGCATCCCAGCCGAGCCGGAAGGAGAGATCGGGGATCTCGCCGACGTCGAGCGCAATCGCCGCGCTCCAGATCGCGAACGTGGAGAACGGCGACTTCGGCTGGGCGGCGAGCTCAGGCTCGTAACGCAGCGTCTCACCGGTCCCGATGTTCCGGATCACGAAAGCGGCGCCGGTCCCGGTCAGCGCCGTCGACAGCGCCTCCTCCCGACTGGCCGCGGCGGCAGAGCCGATTCCGAGAACCGTCGCGCCGATGGTCCCCTGCAGCATGTCCCGTCGCGTCATCACGGCGACGCCCCCTCCCACCCGAGGTCCGCGGAGGCGCACGGTAGACCGGGGAGCGGCCACCGCGCCATACTCCGTCTCCTTCTTCTGTTGTCCTTCCCGGAGCATCGCCCCATGAAGCTGTTCGTCGCCGGCATGGCGCATGAGACCAACACCTTTTCTCCGCTGCCGACCTCGAAACGGGCCTTCGAAGAGCTTTTGGTCCGGCCGAAGACCGGCCAGGGGCTCGACCGCCTGGGCGACGCCTTCGGCTACAAGGACTTCATCCGTTTGGGCGAGCAGTCGCAGATGCAGGTGACGAAGAGCCTCTTCTGCGCAGCCCAGCCGAGCGCGCCGACGCTGCAGCGCGACTACGAGGAGCTCCGCGACGAGATCCTGGACGACCTCAAGGCCGCCATGCCGGTCGACATGGTTCTGCTGATGCTGCACGGCGCGCAGATGGCCCAGGGCTACGACGACTGCGAGGGCGACATCATCGCCAAGGCGCGCGCCATCGTCGGCCCGAAGGTGCCGATCGGGGTCGAGCTCGACCTGCACGCCAACGTCACCAAGGCGATGATCGAGAACTCGACCGTCCTCATGGTGTGCAAGGAGTATCCGCACATCGATTTCGACAAGCGGGCCGAGCAGCTCTTCGACCTCTGCCTCCGTGCCCAGCGGGGCGAGGTCAAGCCTGTGATGTACAAGTTCGACGTCCCCATGCTGGGTGCCTTCCCGACCACCCGCGAGCCGCTCCGCTCCTTCGTCGGCGAGACGACGGCGATGGAAGGCAAGGACGGCATCCTCTCGGTCTCGCTGGTCCACGGCTTCGCCTGGTCGGACTTCCCGGAGATGGGAGCCAGCGTCGTGATCGTCGCCGATGGCGACATGGCCAAGGCCAAGGCGCTGGCAGAGACCCTGGGACGGCGCTTCTTCAACATGCGCGAGGAGATCGAAAGCCCGCTGATCAGCCTCGACCAGGCGCTCGACCAGGCCCTGGCCGAGCCCAAGGGTCCGGTGGTGATGGCCGACCGCTCGGACAATGCCGGCGGCGGTGCCCCCGGCGACTCCACATACTTCCTGGAAGCCATGCTGAAGCGCGGCGTCAAGAATGCTGCCCTGTCGATGATCTGGGACCCGATGGCGGTGCAGTCGTGCTTCGATGCCGGCGTCGGCGCGACCCTCGATCTCCGTATCGGCGGCAAGACCGGCAAGTTCTCGGGCCAACCCCTGGACGTGACCGCGAAGGTGACGGCGCTCGCCGAGAACCCGCGCCAGTTCATGTTCGGCGCGGTGTCGCCGCTCGGCCGCTCGGCGGCGATCCATGTCGACGGCATCGACATCGTGTTGAATTCGATCCGCCAGCAGACCTTCAGCCCGGAGGCCTTCTCCGAGCTGGGCATCGATCCGGCGAAGCGGCATATCCTGGTGGTCAAGTCGACGCAGCACTTCCATGGCTGCTTCGCCCCGATCGCCGCCAAGATCATCTATGTCGGCGCCCCGGGGACGTTGTCGACCAACTATCTGCAGTTCCCCTACAAGCGCATGCCGCGGCCCATGGCGCCGCTCGACAAGGTGAGCCTCTAGACTCATGAAGTTGTTCACCGCCGGCATCAGCCACGAGACCAACAGCTTCTCGCCGCTGCCCACATCCAAGCGCAGTTTCCAGGAGCTGATGATCAGGCCGAAGACCGGCCAGGGCATGGACCGCCTGAAGGACGCCGTCGGTTACGGCGACTTCATCCGGCTCGGCGAGGAATCTCAGATGCAGGTGGTCAAGAGCCTCTACTGCGAGGCGCAGCCGAGCGCGCCGATGCTCCAGCGCGACTACGAGGAGCTTCGCGACGAGATCCTGGACGATCTCAAGGCGGCGATGCCCGTCGACATTGTGCTGCTGATGCTGCACGGCGCCCATGTCGCCCAGGGCTATGACGACTGCGAGGGTGACATCGCCGAGCGCGTCCGCGCCATTGTCGGGCCGAACGTACCGATCGGGATCGAGCTCGATCTCCATGCCAACGTCACCCAGAAGATGCTGGCGAACGCCACGGCCCTGATGGCGTGCAAGGAGTACCCGCACATCGATTTTGGCGAGCGGGCGAAGGACCTGTTCGAGCTCACCCAGCGGACGGCAAAGGGTGAGATCAAGCCGGTGATGGCCAAGTTCGACGTTCCCATGCTCGGCAACTTCCCGACCACCCGCGAGCCGCTCCGCTCCTTCGTCGACGAGGTGGCGGCGATGGAGGGCAAGGACGGGATCCTCTCGATCTCGCTCATCCACGGCTTCGCCTGGGCCGACTTCGAGGAGATGGGGGCGAGCGTGGTCGTCGTCGCCGATCGCGACGTGGCCAAGGCCAAGGCGCTGGCCGAGGCCCTGGGACGGCGCTTCTTCGCCATGCGCGAGCAGATCGCGAGCCCGCTGGTTTCGCTCGACGCCGCGCTCGACCAGGCGGTGGCCTCGGCCACGGGCCCTGTTGTCATGGCCGACCGCTCGGACAATGCCGGCGGCGGCGCCCCGGGCGATTCGACCTATGTCCTCGGCGCCATGCTGAAGCGCGGCATCAAGAACGCCGCCATCGCCATGATCTGGGACCCGATGGCGGTGCAGGCCTGCTTCGACGCCGGCATCGGCGCGATTCTCGATCTTCGCATCGGCGGCAAGACCGGCAAGTTCTCAGGACAGCCCCTGGACGTGACCGCGAAGGTGACGGGACTGGCCGAGGCGCCGCACCAGTTCGTGTTCGGTGCCCAAGCACCGCTCGGGCGTTCGGCCGCGATCCATGTCGACGGCATCGACGTGATTCTGAACTCGATCCGCCAGCAGACCTTCAGCCCGGAATGCTTCACCGAGCTCGGCGTCGATCCTAAGACCCGGAAGATCCTGGCGGTGAAGTCGGCCCAGCACTTCCACGCCGCCTTCGCCCCGATCGCCGCCAGCATCATCTATCTCGACGCACCCGGGGCGCTGTCGACCAACTACCTGCAATACCCGTTCAAGCGCATGCGCCGACCGATGGCGCCACTCGACAAGGTCACTCTGTAGAAGGGAGAAAGGGCGCGGCCTCCTAGACCGCGCCCTCTTCGGTAGCCTGCCGGCTGAAGGCAGAGCCTTAAGCCGCCGCCTCGTCCTTGTTGCGGTACGCGACCGAACAATGGGACGTGCAGTAAGGCCTGCCGGGCGCCGCCTGGGATCCGCAGAAATGGAACCCGCCTTCGCCCGGATGTCCGATCGGCCAACGACAGCCGCGGTCGCTCACCATCGCCACCATCGCCGGCTTCGGCTTCGCCTTTGCCGGGCTCGGTTGCGACAAGCCGATGCGATGCGCTTTGCCGATAACCGCGTTTCGAGTCACCCCACCCCCGAGTGTCTCAGCTATCTGACGAGCGCTCATACCTTTCGCCCACATATCCTTGAGTTGCTGAACTCGGTCTTCGCTCCACTCCACGGTGGCCTCCCATCGAAGATCTAGGGGCACTAAACGACGGGCAGACTATATTCGGTATAATCAACAAGTGCGAGTCTTTTGCGAAGGCCGGCCACAAGGCCAGCCGACAGCCCGCGTCATGGGCGCCGGCCCGGTAAATCGAGCTCTTCCGCCCCTCGGGCGCAAGCCCTGGGCGACGCGCCCGGCGACCACCTTCTGCCTTCCCCTACGCATAGGCGCGGACCTCGTGTGTCTGTTAGCTTTGGCCCGCCGAAGATCCTCAAATCCGGCTTTCAGGGCTCACCAATGGGAGAAATGCATGTCGAAACCTAAGGTCCAGCGGATGGCGGGGCTGGCGGGACTCGCGTCCTCGCTCGTCGTCGCCCTCGCGATCGCGCAACCCGCTTCCGCCCAGAAGGTCCTGCGCGTGGTCCCGCACGCAGACCTCAAGGTGCTCGACGGCTATCAGACGACGGCGACCATCACCGGGATGCACATGATCTCGGTCTACGACACGCTGTTCGCGTGGGACGAGAAGCTCGAGGTCAAGCCGCAGATGGTCGAGGGCTTTACGGTCACGCCCGACAAGCTGAAATACACCTTCACTCTGCGACCGGGACAGAAGTTCCATGACGGGACGCCGGTGACGTCCAAGGACGTCGTCGCGTCGGTCAAGCGCATGCTCGTGCGCGAGACCGTGGCGAGGGTGGCAGCTCCCTATGTCGCCAGCGTTGAAGGAATCGACGACAGGACATTCTCGATCACGTTGAAGGAACCCTTCGGCTTCCTGACGCTGATGCTGCCCGGCACCTCGACCGCCTATGCCGGCATCTACAGGGAAAAGGAAGCGTTGACCGATCCGAACACCCCGATCACCGAGACCATCGGTTCCGGTCCTTTCACCTTCAACCGGGCCGAGTGGGTTCCCGGCGCCAAGGTCGTCTACGACAAGAACAAGAACTACGTGCCGAGGAGCGAGCCGCAGAGCGCGCTCGCCGGCGGCAAGATCGTCAAAGTCGACCGGGTCGAGTACAAGGTCATCCCGGACGCCGCGACCGCCTTCACCGCGCTTGGCGCGGGTGAAGTCGACCTCCTCGATCAGCCAACCCTCGACCTGATCCCGACCGTCGAGAAGAACCCCGACGTCGTCATCACGAACCCGACGCTGCTCGAGAACTATGGCGGACTTCGCCCGAACGTGCTGTTCCCGCCGTTCAACAACCCGAAGGCCCGCCAGGCCCTCGCGCTGATGGTCGACCAGGCCGAATACGCCCAGGCCGCGTATGGCGACAAGAAGTACTGGCGAACCTGCATGTCGATGCTGGTCTGCGGTGGCCCGTTCGGCAGCGAGGCCGGCGGCGAGCCCTACGCCAAGCAGAACCTGGAGAAGGCCCGCCAGCTCCTCAAGGAGTCGGGCTATAACGGTGAAAAAATCGTGGTGATCGGCGCCGCCGACATCCCGAGCTTGAACGCCTTGACGCTGATGACGATCGAGAATCTGAAGAAGATCGGCGCCAACGTCGAGCCGGTCATTGCCGACTGGGGCAGCATCGTCACCCGGCGCTCCAAGAAGGACCCGCCGGACAAGGGCGGCTGGCACATCTTCCACACCACCTTCGGCGGCCCCGGCGGCTCGAACCCGCTGACCAGCCTTCCGGCCGCTACGGCCTGCGAAAATTCCTGGTTCGGCTGGCCCTGCGACAAGGTCGCCTCGGACATCCTGGCCAAGTTCGCGGCCGAGACCGATCCGGTGAAGCAGAAGGAGATCGGCGTCGAGTACCAGAAGCGGCTGTGGGAAGTGATCCCGTTCGTGCCGCTGGCGCAGTACACGCAGCCTATCCCGCACCGCAGGAACGTGACCGGCATCGTCAAGTCGCCGATCCAGTTCTTCTGGGGAATCGACAAGTCCTGACGTCCTGGCGTTCGGTCATAGAAAAGGGCGGCGCGACCGGGTCGCGCCGCCCTCTTCGTTTCAGTGTGGTATCAGCTCTTGTCGACGTTCCAGAAGGTCAGGATCGTCGCCTTCAGGAGGCCGGTGACGTTCTTGCGGAAGAACGTCGGCTGGCTGTACTGGCCGGTGACCGCGAGCGGCTGCACCTCGTAGAGGCGCTTGTGGTAGGCCTCGGCGAGACGCTTCTGGTCGGCCGGCGTCGCCGCTGCGAGGAACTGGTCGCGCAGCTTCATCGCTTCCTGGTCGCAGGGCCAGCCGAACCAGTTCTTCTGGGCGCAGTCGGCGTTGACCGCCACATTGGTCAGCGGGTGGTGC
The DNA here is from genome assembly GCA_945871425.1 of Rhizobium sp. Q54. Taxonomy (GTDB): domain Bacteria; phylum Pseudomonadota; class Alphaproteobacteria; order SHVZ01; family SHVZ01; genus SHVZ01. Next base: position 17,984 of record CAMBVS010000046.1, read on the forward strand.
ATCGAGACGCCGCCCCAGGTGGTGTGGAAGATGTTCCAGCCACCCTGCTCCGGCGGCTCCTTCTTGGAGCGCCGGGTGACGATCGAGCCCCAGTCCGCCAGGATGACCTCGACGTTGCCGCCGATCGCCTTCAGCTTCTCGGCCGTGACCAGGGTCATGGCGTGGAGCGAGGGAAGGTCGGAGGCGCCGATGATGGTGATCTTCTCGCCCTTGTATCCGGACTCGGCGAGGAGCTGCCGGGCCTTGGCCATGTCGGCCTTCCTGTAGGGTTCCGACCCCGCATCGGTGGCGAACGGCGCGCCGCAGACGAAGTAGGAGTAGCAGACGCTCCACAGCTTCTCGTCGTCGCCGAATCCGGCCCGCAGGTAGTCGAGCTGGTCGACCATCATCTGCAGCGCCTGGCGCGCCTTGACGTTGTTGAAGGGCGGGTGCAGATGGTTCGGGCGGATGACGCCGACCGCAGGCACCGGGAACAGCGCCTCCATCCTCACATCCGGGTTGTTCTTGACCAGCCTCACCATGTCGAGCGGCGGCTGGTCGACCAGGTCGACTTCGCCTTGGTTGAGGGCGGCGATGGAGGTGGCCGAGTCCGGGATGACCTTGTATTCGACGCGGTCGAGCTTCACCACCTTGCCGCCGGCCAGGCCGCTCGCCGGTTCCGAGCGGGCAACATAGTCCTTGTTCTTGTCGTAGACGACCTTGGAGCCGGGAACCCATTCGGCCTTGTTGAAGGTGAAGGGGCCGGAGCCGATGGTCTCGCTGATCACGGTTCCGAGGTCGACCGAGGCTTCCTTCTCGCGCATCACGATCGGCAGCTGGCCGCCGGAGGACGCCAGCGAGAACAGCACCGGGCCGTAGGGCTCCTTCATCTTCAGGACGAAGGTGTTGGCGTCGACCGCCTCGAGCGAGGCCATGCGGTCCTGGAGCGAGCCGCCGACCGAATCCTTCTTCATCCAGCGGGTCAGCGAGGCGATGACGTCCTTCGTCGTCACCGGCGAGCCGTCGTGGAACTTGAGGCCGGGGCGGAGCGTGAAGGTATAGGTCAGGCCGTCGGCCGAGACCTTGTGGTCGCCGACCATTTGCGGCTTGGCTTCCAGCTTCTCATCCCAGTTGAACAGGAAGTCGTAGATCTGGACGCCATGCATCAGCGTGATGGTGGCTGTGGTGGTGGTCGGGTCGAGAACCTTGAGGTCGGCGTGCGGCACCACCCGCAGCACCTTCTGAGCCGCGGCCGGCGTGGCCGCGAGCCCGATCGCCGCGGCGACGGCAAACGCCGCGCCGAAGATCCGGGGAATCGCTGTCATTTGAAGTTGGCTCCCTGATGGTGGACGGGCGGAAGGACGTCGGATCTTTCACCACTCCGATACGGCTCTCCGATTCCGATAAGATCGAGGCTAGCAGTCCTCGCCGCTCCACCCAAGGGGATCGTAGGCATGCCCCTTACCTGCTCAAATTCGATCCCTTAGCCCGAAGTTCAGCCGCGTCCTTCGCTGCTTTCGGCCTTCTTCGCCCGCTGAAAGCGCATGCTTCCCATCTCGTCGAGTTCGGTCTGTTCGAGCTTCGCCAGCCGCTCGGCCTCCCGCTTCTCGCGGTTGGCCTGGGTGATCTCCGCCTGCTTCAGCTCGAGGAAGAGGCCGGAGAGTTCGTCTCGCACCCGCTCGACCTCGGCATCGGCGGCACGGATCGCGGCTTCCGTCACCTCGCGCCGCCTGAGGTAGAGCCGAGCGTAGTTGGCATAGCCCTGGCCCGCCTCGTAGGAGCCGCGGGCGGCTTCCTGCTCGCGCTTGAGCTCGGCGCCGAGATCGACCAGGGCCTGGCGGCACGCATCTGCCTCGCGTTCGGCCTCCGCCAGTTCGCGCCGCTTCTCGTCGACGCGCCATTGCACCAGGCGGATGAGGCTTCCCAGGTCCTTCACGTCATGCAGGCGGCGGGTTGTTCAGAATCTGGGCGAGCTGGGCATAGCCGGTCCCGAGATCGCAACGCTCGTCCTTGTCCTGCTTGAGGAAGCCTTCGAGCAGGGGATTGTAGGCGATGGCCTGGTCCACCTGCGGATCGGTGCCGCGGCGATAGGCGCCGAGGCGGATCAGCTCCGCCATGTCCTCATAGGTGCTGAGCAGCGCGCGGGCCCGCATCACCAGCGCGTTCTCCTCCGGCGTGTTGCAGCCTGGCATGGCGCGTGAGATCGAGCGCAGTAGGTTGATCGCCGGATAGCGGCCGCGCTCGGCGATCTGACGCTCCAGCACGATGTGGCCGTCGATGATGCCGCGGACGGCGTCGGCGATCGGCTCGTTGTGGTCGTCGCCCTCGACCAGCACGGCGAAGAGGCCTGTGATGGCGCCCTTGCCGGTGCCGGGACCGGCGCGCTCGAGCAGGCGCGGAAGCTCGGTGAACACGGTCGGCGTATAGCCCTTGGAGGCCGGCGGCTCGCCAGCCGAGAGGCCGATCTCGCGCTGGGCCATGGCGAAACGCGTGATCGAGTCGATCAGGCAGAGGACCTCCAGGTCCTGGTCGCGGAAGAACTCGCTGACGGTCAACGTCAGATAGGCCGCCTGGCGACGCATCAGCGGCGACTCGTCCGAGGTCGCGACCACGACGACCGAGCGCGCCAGCCCTTCGGGCCCCAGGATGTCCTGGATGAACTCCTGGACCTCGCGACCGCGCTCGCCGACCAGGCCGATGACGTTGACGTCGGCCGAGGTGTAGCGGGCGATCATCGACATGGTCACCGACTTGCCGACGCCGGACCCTGCGAAGATCCCCATGCGCTGGCCTTCGACGACGGTGAGGAAGGTGTTCAGGGCGCGGACGCCGAGGTCGATCTTGCCGCCGAGCCGCCGGCGCGAATGGGCCGGCGGCGGATTGGCTCGGAGCGGATAGGGCACGCGGCCGTTGGCCAGCGGACCCAGCCCGTCGATCGGTTCGCCCATGGCGTTGACGACCCGTCCGAGCCAGGACTTGTCCGGAAAGGCGACGGGCTCGGATTCTGCGACCTCGGCGCGGTTACCGACGCCGACCCCTTCCAGGCTGACGAAGGGCATGACCAGGGCCCGGTCCTTGCGGAACCCCACCACCTCGCAGGGCACCCGCCGTCCGCCACGGGCGAGCAGGTGGCAGCGGTCGCCGATCGAGAGCTGGCGCTCGACGCCACCGACCTCGACCAGCATGCCGAGGATCGAGGCCACCCGGCCGAACAATCGGTACTCGGACAGCTTCTCCAGCTGGTCGACGGCCTGCCGCAATGGGTTGACGTGCATTGGCCCAATCACCACAAGGGTTTGCAGGTCCTGGCGATTCCTGCGTTTGCGACGTTGCAGCCGGGAATTCGCAAGCGCATCCTAACATGGAAATGAAAGTCGGGCCTCGCCCGGGATGCTGTTAACCAAGTTTTAGGAATTTGTTAATAGCATCGGTTAGCCTTAATAGGGGTTAACGATGCGTGTCCTTCTGGTCGAAGACGACTCCGCCACCGCGCGGTCCATCGAACTGATGCTGCGTTCCGGCGGCTTCGTGGTCGACACGAGCGAGTTCGGCGAGGACGGCATCGAGGTCGGCAAGCTCTACGACTACGACATCATCCTCCTCGACCTGATGCTGCCGGACATCGACGGCTACGAGGTGCTCCGCCGGCTCCGCGCGCAGAAGGTGCAGACGCCGATCCTGATCATTTCCGGCCTTTCCGAGATGGACAACAAGATCAAGGGGCTGGGATTCGGCGCCGACGACTACCTGACCAAGCCCTTCGACCGCCGCGAGCTGATCGCCCGCATCCAGGCGATCGTGCGCCGCTCCAAGGGCCACGCCGTCTCGGTGCTGCGCACCGGACGCCTCAGCATCAACCTCGGCGCCCACACGGTCGAGATCGACGGCAAGCCCGTGCATCTCACCAGCAAGGAATACGGCATCCTCGAGCTGCTCTCGCTGCGCAAGGGCACGACCCTGACCAAGGAGATGTTCCTGAACCATCTCTACGGCGGCATGGACGAGCCGGAGCCGAAGATCATCGACGTCTTCATCTGCAAGCTCAGGAAAAAGATCTCCAAGGTCGCCAATGGCGACAACTTCATCGAGACGGTCTGGGGCCGGGGCTATGTGCTGCGCGATCCCGCCGAAGTGAAGGCCAAGGCGAGCTGAGCTCGCCGCGGCGTCAGGCCAGCCTCAGCGAGAGTTCGACCCGGTCGGCACCGGGTTCAGCGACGATCGCGGCCCCGATCTGTTGCGCCAGCCGACCCGCATACGCCGCACCGACCGATCTCGGGTCGAGGCTTTCCGGATCGGGCGTGGTCCCTGCCTTGAGCACCGCCAGCATGGCATCGGCCGCCGGCTCGAGCCGCGCTCCCGTTCCGATCGCGACGACGCTCGCTCCCGCCGGGGCGTCGACGGCGACCGCGACCTTGCCGCCGCGCGGCAGCGCTTCGGTGGCGACGACTATCAGGGCCAGAGTCAGCTTGAGCCCGCTCCGCGGCAGGCCGATCGCAGCATCGTCGGGGTCGGGCGGCCAATCCAGCGCGACCTGGCCGCCGGCGAGGAAGCCTTCGGTGAGGCCGCGCATATCCTGGATGCTCTGCCCTTCGTCGTGGCCGGCGTAGCCGTAGACCACCCGGAAGAAAGCGACCCGCTTCATCGCCCGGTCGGCCGACGAGGCGACCAAGTCGAGGGCATCCTTCTGCATGGTGTCGCAGAACTCCGAGAGAAGCTCGACACCATTGGCGACCGCCCCGATCGGGTTCACCAGATCATGACAGAGGCGGGAGGCCAGCATTTCCGCCAGCTTGAGGTCGAAGGTGCTCACTTGGGTCTCCAGTTTCGTTTATATTATCAGCAGTTGATCGGAGACGAACCCGTGTCATCAGACCTCGCGCCGGGCACCCTGGTGCGCCACCCCGACCGCCCGGACTGGGGGTTGGGTCAGGTGCAGTCGGCGATCGGCCGCCGCATCACGGTCAACTTCGAGAACGCCGGGAAGCTCCTGATCAACGCCGACGTTGTGTCCCTGGAAGAGGTCATCGAGGCGGGACGAGCCCGCTGACCCGACCCGGCACCTCCGGCACCCGCATCGAAGCCGTCGCGGCGACGGCTGCGGCAGGGTAGACTGTTGATTCGATGCTTCGCACGCTCGCCTTCGTCCTAGCGGTCTCCGCCACACCCGTCGTCGCCACCCTGGCGATGCCGCCGGCCGCCTTCGCCCAGGAGAAGGGCGGCGACAAGGACAAGAAGGCCAAAGAGAAGCAGCGCGGCGCGCCGGTGAAGAAGCAGGAGCCGGTGATCAGCAAGCTTCCCATCATCAGCGACGACGCCCGCTGCCAGGCCGAGGTCGCCGTCGCCGCCTTCAAGCGCTTAGGCGCGCTTTCGGTGCTGCTCTACATGCCGAGCGGCCTCGCCAACGCCGCAGCCGCCGGCAACACCGCCGCCTTCGGCTATTGCGCCCAGAACCCGAAGGCCTGCGCCGATTCCGCCGAAATCCTCATGCCCAAGGTCGGCGAGCTGCCGCCGAGCTGCGAGGGCGACTAACCGGCGAGCAGCCGCTCGGCCGCGGCAAGATCCTCAGGCGAGTTGACGTTGAAGAACGGGTCGACCGGAAACGCCGGGAAGTCGACCACGGCAAGACGATGACGTGCCGTCCAGGCATCGACCTTGCGTACGCCCCCCTCGACGAGCGCGCGACGCAGATCCTCGCGCAGACGAACCGGCCAGAGGCCGATCACCGGATGCGGCTGGCCATGGGACGCGGCGCAGACGAGTTCGGCCCCCTCCTCGGTCGCGACGATCAGGCGCGAGACCAAGTCTAGCGGCAGGAACGGGGCGTCGGTCGCGGCGGTCACGATCCATAGGGCCGCCGGCACATTTGCCGCCGTCCAGTCGAGCCCGGCGAGCACGCCGGCAAGCGGGCCCGCGAATCCCTCGACCGAGTCCGGAACTACCGGAAGGCCGGTCGCGGCGAATCGCACGGGATCACCATTGGCGTTCAGGATCAGGCGGTCGACCTGAGAGCGGAACCGTTCGATCACCCGATCGAGGATGGGGCGCCCGCCGAGCAGGCGCAGACTCTTGTCGCCGCCGCCCATGCGTCGCGACTGGCCGCCGGCGAGGAGCACGCCGACGACGCCGGGGGTCATCCCGACACCTCGTTGCTCGACCGCCGCGTCGAACGCATGAGTCTCCCCCCTCCGGATCAGGCCGCCTTGGTGAGTGCCGCCTCGATCGCGGCAATGGCATCGTCGGCCTTGGTCGCATCGGGTCCGCCGGCCTGAGCCATGTCCGCGCGTCCGCCGCCGCCCTTGCCGCCGAGTGCCAGCGCGCCCGCCTTCACCAGGTCGACCGCGCTGACCGACTTGGTCAGGTCGTCGGTGACGCCGACCACCAGCGAGGCCTTGCCGTCCTCGCGGCCGACCAGCACCACCACGCCCGAGCCGATCTCCTTTTTCAGCGCGTCGACCATGCTCTTGAGGTCGCGCGCCGCGACACCGTCGGGCTTGTGCGCGCTGAGCGTGATTGTCGAGCCACCGAACTTGATGTCCTTCCGGTTGGCACCGGTCCCGGCACCGCCGCCGCCCATCGCCAGCGCCTTGCGAGCTTCAGCCAGCTCGCGCTCCAGCCTCCGCTTGTCCTCGACCAGTTGGGCGACCCTGGCTGGAAGCTCCGCTGGGGCAGACCGCGCCGCCGTCGCCGCCTCCTGCAGCAGCTTCTCCTCCTCGGCCACATAGGCGAGCGCCCCGGCACCGGTCGCCGCCTCGATGCGGCGGACGCCGGCCGCGACCGCGCCCTCGGAGACAACCTTGAACAGGCCGATGTCGCCGGTGCGCTCGACGTGGGTCCCGCCGCAGAGCTCGACCGAGAAATTCTCGTCCTCGCCCGCGCCCATAGCGACGACCCGGACCTCGTCGCCGTACTTCTCGCCGAACAAGGCCATGGCGCCCGCGGCGACCGCGTCATCCGGCGTCATCAGCGTGGTGCCGACCGGGCGGTTCAGACGGACGCGGGCGTTGACCTCGTTCTCGATCGCCAGCAGGTCCTGGGCTTCGATGGCGCGCGAATGGCTGAAGTCGAAGCGGAGCCGATCGGGCGCCACCAGCGAGCCCTTCTGCGTCACATGCTCGCCGAGCTTCCGGCGCAGCGCCTCGTGCAGCAGGTGGGTCGCCGAGTGATTGGCGCGAAGCCGACGCCGGCGCTCCGCGTCGATCTCCGCCACCACCGTGTCGCTGACTTTGACCGAGCCCTTCACCACCCTACCGAGATGGACGTGCAGGTCGCCGACCCGCTTCGCCGTGTCGGTCACCTCGATACGCGCACCCGACGACGTGACGATGGTGCCGGTGTCGCCTATCTGGCCGCCGGATTCGCCGTAGAACGGCGTCTGGTTGAGGATGACCGCGACCTCGCCGGAGACGACCTCCATCACCGACTTGCCGCCGACCACCAGCGCGTCGATGCGGGCCTCGGCCTTGTCGGTCGCGTAACCCAGGAAGTCGGTGGCGCCGGTCTTCTCGCGGGTCTCGAACCAGATCCGGTCGGTCGCCGCCTCGCCCGAACCCGACCACGCCGCCCGCGCCGCCGCCCGCTGGCGCTCCATCGCCGTATCGAAGCCGGCCGTATCCAGGTTCAGGTTCTGGCCCCGCAGGATGTCTGCGGTGAGATCGACCGGGAATCCGAAGGTGTCGTAGAGCTTGAACGCGACCTCGCCCGGCAGCGTGCCGCCCTGGCCCAGCTTCTTGGTCTCGTCGCCGAGAAGGCGGAGGCCGCGGTCGAGCATCTGGCGAAAGCGCGTCTCCTCAAGCTTGATCGTCTCCTGGATCAGTACCTGGGCGCGGCCGAGTTCCGGATAGGCCTGGCCCATCTGCTGGACTAGCACCGACACCAGCTTCCACAGCAGCGGTTCCTTGGCGCCCAGCAGATGCGCATGGCGCATGCCACGGCGCATGATGCGGCGAAGCACGTAGCCGCGGCCCTCGTTCGACGGCATGACGCCGTCGGCGATGAGGAAGCTCGACGCCCGGATGTGGTCGGCGATGACCTTGTGCGAGGCGCGCTGCTCGCCGTCGGGCGCCACGCCCGTGGCCTCGGCCGAGGCCAGCACCAGCGACCTGAGCACGTCGGTGTCGTAGACGTCCTGCTTGCCCTGCAGCAGGGAGGCGATGCGTTCCAGCCCCATGCCGGTGTCGATCGACGGACGCGGCAGCGGCACCCGCTTGCCGGGCTCGATCTGCTCGTACTGCATGAAGACGAGGTTCCAGAACTCGAGGAACCGGTCGCCATCCTGCTCGGGCGAGCCCGGCGGGCCGCCCCACACCTTGTCGCCCTGGTCGAAGAAGATCTCCGAGCACGGACCGCAAGGGCCGGTATCGCCGGCCGACCAGAAATTATCGGATGTGGCGATACGGATGATCTTGTCGTCGGAGAACCCGGCGATCCGCTTCCACAAGCCGGCCGCGTCCTCGTCCTCGTGGTAGACGGTGACCAGCAGCTTGTCCTTGGGCAATCCTAAGTCCTTGGTGACGAAGCCCCAGGCGAGCTCGATCGCGCGCTCCTTGAAGTAGTCGCCGAATGAGAAGTTGCCCAGCATCTCGAAGAAGGTGCAGTGGCGCGCGGTGTAGCCGACGTTCTCCAGGTCGTTGTGCTTGCCGCCGGCGCGCATGCATTTCTGGGCGGTGGCGGCGCGCACGTAGTTGCGCTTCTCGACGCCGGTGAACAGGTTCTTGAACTGAACCATGCCGGCGGAGGCGAACATCAGCGTCGGGTCGTTGCGCGGCACCAGCGGGCTCGAGGCCACCACCTCGTGGTCGTGGCGGCGGAAATACTCGAGGAAGCCGGTACGGATATCGTTCGTCGAAGTCATGACACAGGCCCTTGCGCGGAGGTTCAGCCGGGGCGCGGTCGGCCTCGACCGGCGGACCCGGGGAACCGCTTCTATCCCCAGGGCTTAAGCGTGTCTAGGCGCCTTTCGGCGGATTTCCGCCCCGGGCCGAGGCGCCGAGAGACTGTACATGCCCGATGCCAAGACCGCCGCCAAGCCTTGAAGGCCGTCGAGATCGACATCTTCGAGAAGCTGCCACCCGACCTGACTATCCGGTGCGGGGATACCCGACCGGGCTCGGCGGCATCCTCGTGGCACCGCTGCCGGTCTACTGGAACATCGCCAAGGCGAACTGACAGCCCTTAGGGGGTTGCATCGAAAGTCGCGGTCGGATCATCTGGCGCCGGACTTGTCCCCCGGAGCCGATGACCCGATCGCGACCGACCGACCCGGCACTCGATGCCGATCTCGCCCGTGCCGTCGGCTCGCACCGCAGCGGCAATCTCGGCGAAGCCGAGTCGATCTATCGCCGAATCCTCGCCAAGGCGCCGAAGCACGCCTATGCGCTCAACTACCTGGGAACTCTGCTCGCGGCGAGCCAACGGGCCGAAGAAGGGCTCGACCTCCTCAGGCGCTCGGTCAAGGAGACGCCGCAGGTTCCGGAGCTGCACCTCAACCTCGCCGACGCGCTGGCCGCGAGCGGTCGGCTCGAGGCGGCCGAATCCGCGCTCAAGCGCGCGCTCCAGCAACGCCGGAGCCCGGAGGCACTGGCGAAGCTCGGCGTCGTGCTGTTGCGGCAAGGCAAGATGCAGCCGGCGGCACACCAGCTCGAGCAGGCGCTGAAGCTGGCGCCCGAGTCGGTCGACATTCGCTGCAATCTCGCCGTCATCCGCGCGCAACAGGACGACGCACCGGCGGCGCGCCGGCTGCTGGCGGGAGCAACCGCCCTTGCCCCCGCGCATCTCGACGCGCTCAACGCGACAGCCGCACTCGACCAGCGGCAGGGCCGGCTCGTCCAGGCGGTCGGCTGGCTTCGCCGCACGCTCGCGATCGCGCCCGCCTTCGCTCCCGCCCATGCCAATCTCGGCATGACGTTCGACCAGATCGGCGACCGCGCCTCCGCCGCCCGGCACGACCGCATCGCGCTCGCGCTGTCGCCGGGAGATCCCAACGCCTGGGGCAATTTCGGCAACCTGATTCAGGCACAGGGGCGACCGACCGATGCCGAGGCGAGGCTTCGCCGCGCCACCCACCTGCAGCCGCGCAACGCCACGGCCTGGAGCAATCTCGGTCGGACGCTCAACGCCCAGGGCCGCTTCGTCGACGCGATCGCCACCTACCGCCACGCGCTCGAACTCGATCCCCACCACGCCCCTGCCGGTAGCAATCTGCTGTTCCTCAGCCACTTCGATCCGTCCTTCACGCCCGAGCAGATCTTCGCCGAGCACGTTGCCTTCGGGCGGATCCACGAACCGGAGCTCGCCCGGCAGCGCCGGCCCCACGCCAATACGCGCGAGCCGGACCGTCGTCTCAGGCTCGGCTACGTCTCGGCCGACCTCGGCAGGCATCCGGTCGGCTACTTCCTGGCGCCGGTCCTGCCCCGCCACGACCCGGCATCGGTCGAGGTGATCTGCTATTCCGACCGGGCGGTCGAGGACGACATGACGGCGCTGTTCCGCCGCGCGTCCTCGGAGTTCAACAAAATCTCGGGCCTGTCCGACGACGCGCTCGCCGAGCGTGTTCGCCGGGACCGCATCGACGTCCTGGTCGACCTCTCCGGGCACACCGCCGGCAACCGGCTGCTTACGTTCGCCCGCAAGCCCGCCCCGGTGCAGGTCTCCTGGCTCGGCTACTACGACACGACCGGGCTTACGACCATCGATGCCGTGCTCGCCGATCCCTGGGAGGTCGAGCCGGGCGACGAGCGCTGGTACGTCGAGACGGTCGTGCGGCTCCCGACCGGCCGACTTTGCTACGGGCCGCCCGCGGACGCGCCGGAAGTGGGCGCGCTGCCCCTGGCGACGACCGGCCGCATCGCCCTCGGCTGCTTCAACCACGTCGCCAAGCTGACCGAAACGACGCTGACTGCCTGGGGCCGGATCCTGGCGGCACTGCCGGAGGCGCGGCTGGTGCTCCGCTCCCCCCCCCTCGCCGATGCCACTTATCGCGAGCGCCTCGCCGGGCGCTGCCATCGCCTGGGCCTCGACCCGACCAGGCTGGACATGGGGGCGGCGACGCAAAAAGGCATCCTCGAGGCCTATGGCTCGGTCGATCTCGCCCTCGACCCCTTCCCCTTTCCCGGCGGCCTCACGACCTGCGAATCGCTGTGGATGGGCGTGCCCGTGGTCACCCTCAAGGGAAGCCATCCGGTCACCCGCCAGTCGGTCAGCTTCCTCTCGCGCGTCGACCTGCCGGAGCTGATCGCGGAGTCGATCGATGGATATGTGGCGCTCGCCGTCTCGCTGGCGCGATCCCCCGGAAAGCTGGCCGAGATGCGCCGCGAGCTCCGGCCCCGCATGGCAACCTCGCCGCTCACCGACGGAATCGCCGCGGCCCGGGCCGTCGAGGCGGCGATCCGCGGCCTCTGGCGGTCGTGGTGTCGAGGCGGCGATTCCCCTACGGACTAGGGCGTGACGCCCGGTCGCCAGAAGCCGCGCCGGTCCATCACGGGGCGAAGCTCGGCGAGCTGGTCGGCGAAGGGCCGTACCGCGAACCCCGCGAGGAACTCGGGAAACGCCGTCGCGAGCCGCATGTCCTGCGTCTCGCCGCAAGCAGACGGATCGATCCGGATCGGATGAGCGAAGGCGTCGCGGAGCGCCTCCAGCACCTGGCGCTTGCTCTGGTCCTCGCCGAAGACGTGGCGGATGCCGCGCTCGGAGGCACCGCGTTCCAGCAGCGTCGCGACGATCCGGCCGAGTTCGAACGTCGTCATGCCGTTCCACAGATGGTTGTCGTAGCCTCGGCAGGACTCGGCCTGGCCGAGGAACCAGCAAAGCAGCGAGTCGCCGGTCGCGACCTCCGGCCCGACGATCGAGGTACGCAGCACCAGCGCGTTGAGCGGCTCGCCCATGGCCTTGGACCGGCCGTAGAGGTCGGTGGCGTCCGGCGCCTCCGACTCGAGGCGGCGGCCGCGCGTTCCGCCGAAGACGCAGTCGGTGGAGACATGGATCAGCGGAATGCCAACCACCTGGCAGCGATCGGCAAGCAACCTTGGAAAGAGGCTGTTCACCAGCAGCGCCTCCTCGGCCGAACCCGGGCCGGTCAGGCGTCGGTTGATCACCCCGGCCGCGTTGACCACGGCATCGAAACCGGCAAGCTCGATGGCGGCGCCGCGGCGACGGACGTCGTGCTCCTCGCGGCCGAGCGCCCGCACCTCATGCCCGCGCTTGGCGAGGACATGGCGCATCGCACGCGCCAGCATGCCGCTCCTGCCGATGACGAGCACGCGCGCCATGGTCAGTGAGGCAGGCCGAGCTGTTTCAGCCGGCCGCGGACCTGGGGTACCTGCAGAAGCAACGACATCACGCCGTCGACATCCAGCCTCTCGGTGTTCTGGGAGGTGTAGTCGGCCAGCAGGTCGTTGGCGGGGGCAGCCCGGGTGCGCAGGCGGAAGCTGTCGGCGCGGCTTTCCGCCGACGCGAGCTCCTCGCGCGTCACCAGGACCTCGTGGACCTTCTCGCCCGGGCGAATGCCGACTGTGCGGATCTCCGCATCCGAGCGAAAGAGGCGGCGGACTCCCTCGGCGATGTCGGCGACCGTCGCCGCCGGCGAACGGAGGACGAAGATATCGCCGGGCTCGCCGTCGGTCAGCGCCTGCTCGACCAGCCTGACCGCCTCGTCCAGGCGGATGAGGAAGCGGGTCATGTCCGGCTGAGTCACGGTCAGCGCGGCGCCCGCGGTCGCCTGCTCGACGAACAGCGGCACGACCGATCCGCGCGAGTAGAGGACGTTGCCGTAGCGGACGCAGGAGAGGATCGGGCTCCCGCCGTCGAGCCGGCGCGCCCGCGCCCGCACCAGCCTCTCCATCAGCGCCTTGGTCATCCCCATGACGTTGACCGGCTGGACCGCCTTGTCCGTCGACAGGCAGACGACCCGGGCGACGCCTTGCGAGACCGCGGCGTCGATGACGTTCTGGCTCCCCAGCACGTTGGTCATGATCGCCTGGTCCGGATTGTCCTCGCAGGCCGGCACCTGCTTCAGCGCCGCGGCGTGGAAGATGATCTCGGCTCCGGATGCGGCCTCTTCCATGCTTCGGCGGTCGCGAATGTCACCGATCAGGAAGGTGAGGCGCGGATCGGCGAACGTCCGGCGCATGACCTCCTGCTTGGCTTCGTCACGGCTCAGAATCCGCACCTCCGCCGCGTCCAGGTCGAGGAAGCGCCGTGCCGCGGTCCGGCCAAAGCTGCCGGTCCCTCCGGTGATCAGAATTCTCCTGCCGGAAACCATGCCGTTCCTGAGGTGCTGTGAGACGACGGATAGTGAGGCTGAGGCCCGGCGGAAACAAGCATTCTGCCGACGCCGCACACGGGGCCCGGAGGCGTTCGCCGAGGTCCGGTCCCGGTCCCTAAAACGCGAAGCGGCGGCCGGGCGCCCCGTCCACCAGGCCGCCCGGCCGCCGCGCCTTCGCGCTCGACCTCGTCTATGCCGCCGGCTATTCGCTGGCGGCGAAGTTCTCCGACGCGCTCAGCATCTTGTCGCCGACCTGGCCGGCGTTCTCGCGGATCGCCCGCTCGATCTGCTGGGCCATGTCCTTGTTCTCGCGAAGGAAGGTCTTGGCGTTCTCGCGACCCTGGCCGATGCGCTGGCCCGAATAGGAGAACCAGGCGCCGGACTTCTCGACGATGCCGGCGGCGACGCCGAGATCGACCAGCTCGCCGACCTTGGAGACGCCTTCGCCGTACATGATGTCGAACTCGACCACCCGGAACGGGGGAGCCATCTTGTTCTTCACCACCTTGACCCGCGTCTGGTTGCCGATCACCTGCTCCTTCTCCTTGATCGCGCCGATGCGGCGGATGTCGAGACGGACCGAGGCGTAGAACTTGAGCGCGTTGCCGCCGGTCGTCGTCTCGGGGTTGCCGAACATGACGCCGATCTTCATGCGGATCTGGTTGATGAAGATGACCATGCAGCGCGACTTGGAGATCGAGCCGGTGAGCTTGCGCAGCGCCTGGCTCATCAGGCGGGCCTGCAATCCCACATGGGTATCGCCCATCTCGCCCTCGAGCTCGGCCCGCGGCACCAGCGCCGCCACCGAGTCGACCACGAGAACGTCGATCGCGCCGGAGCGAACCAGCGTGTCGGCGATCTCCAGCGCCTGCTCGCCGGCATCCGGCTGGCTGATCAGCAGCTCCTCGACGTCGACGCCGAGCTTCTTCGCATAGCCCGGGTCGAGCGCATGCTCGGCATCGACGAAGGCGCACGTGCCGCCGGCCTTCTGGGCCTCGGCGATGACATGCAGCGCCAGCGTGGTCTTGCCCGAGCTTTCCGGACCGTAGATCTCGACGATGCGCCCGCGCGGCAGCCCGCCGATGCCGAGCGCGATGTCGAGGCCGAGCGAGCCGGTGGAGATGACTTCCGCCTCGGTCGACGCCGGCCGCTGGCCGAGCTTCATCACCGAGCCCTTGCCGAAGGCGCGCTCGATCTGGCTGAGCGCGGCGTCCAACGCCTTGTTCTTGTCCACGCCGTCCCTTTCGACCACTCGGAGAGCTGCTGACATCGGTCGGACCCCTCTTGCCATGACGCCCTTGGCGGCGCAACGAAACCTATCGTGCCTATTTTGTTCTTTTACGGCAAGCGGAAAATTTCACGTTTTGTTCCGCAGAGCATCTGCCTGTTTTTTGATCGGCCTTTCAATCGGGTTCGCTGTTGCTTGACGGGGTTGCGGACGGCCCCCACCATTCCTGCCGATGGTGTTTCGCTCGTCCCTCCCCGGCTGGCCGAAGCCCCGATCGCCCGCTTCTCTCCGACCCCAAGGACCGACACCATGATTCGGAAGACCCTCCTCTGGCTCGCCAGCGGCACAGCCATCGCGGCGGCGCTCGCGCTCCCGGCCCATGCCCAGAAGAAGACCACGCTGGTCATCGGCCTCGACATCTCCGACGGCCGCAACTACGACCCGGCGCGCTCGGCCGACCTGACGCCGCCGCTCACCATGGGTGCGGTCTCCGACACGCTGCTGACGCTCTCGACCGACGACCTGGTGAACGTCAAGCCGTCGCTCGCCACCGCCTGGACCCTGGTCAACAACGGTTCCGCCTGGCGTTTCCAGCTGCGCCCGGGCGTCAAGTTCTGGAACGGCGACACGCTGAGCGCCGAGGACGTGAAGTTCTCGCTCGACCGCCTGGTCAACGTGAAGGACCAGCCGGCTTCCTATGCCTCCAACATGGGCGAGGTGAAGATCGTCGACCCGATGACGGTCGAGATCGCGATGAAGAATCCGAAGGAGCCGCTGCTGCTCGACCTGACGGCGCCCTCATTCGCCATCTACTCGGCGAAGATGGCCAAGGCCCAGGGCGCGGTTTCCACGCCCGGTGCCGACAAGGACGACAAGGCGACGCCGTGGTTCAACATGAACTCCGCCAGCACCGGCCCCTACTACATGACCGGCTGGGAGCGGAATGTCAGCGTCACCATGCAGAAGAACCCCAACTACTGGGGAACTCCGGCGGCGTTCGAGCGCGTCGTCATCCGTCACATCGCCGACGGCGCCGCCCAGCTCCTGGCGGTCCGCCGCGGCGACGTCGACATCGCGATGAACCTCTCGGCCGAGCAGCTGGACACCCTCAAGGGCAATGCCGACGTCTCGGTGATCCAGGGCGCCTCGACCGACACGCTCTATCTCATGCTGACCAGCAACCCGGAGATGAACGCGACGCTGGCCAAGAAGGAAGCGCGCCAGGCGGTCGTCGCTGCTGTCGACTATGACGGCCTGATCAAGGGCCTGGTCGGCGGCTTCGCCGATCGTTCGCCCAACTTCCTTCCGAACGGCATCGCCGGCACCTCGGCCGAGCAGACCAAGGAGTTCGGCGCCAAGCAAGACCTGACGAAGGCCAAGGCGCTGCTCGCAGCTGCCGGCGTTCCCAACGGCTTCGAGTTCGAGATGATCTACCCGAACGCCGCCTACTTCTCGACCTCCTACCAGCTGATGACGCAGAAGATCCAGGCGGACCTGGCGCGCGTCGGCATCAAGATGACCCTGAAGCCGATGGACAACGTGAACTGGCGCGCCCAGTTCAACGGCGCCAAGAGCCAGGCGACCCTCGCGCCCTGGAACTCGCCGTCGCCGAACCCCTATCTCTGGACCGGCGCATCGGTCCAGCGCGTCGCCGTCCGCATGGGCTGGAAGCCCACACAGGAGATCCTCGATCTGGTCTCCCAGGGCGCGGCCGAGAACGACGTCGCCAAGCAGAAGGCGATCTACGAGAAGTACCAGCGGATCCTGGTCGACAACGCCAACTACATCACCCTGATGCAGCCGATCTATCGCGTGGCCGTCCACAAGAACATCACCAACGTGAAGCTGACGCCGAACGTCTGGAAGATGGAGCTGGCGCAGATCAAGCCGGCGTCGTGACCATCGACTGATCGCGAGTCGTCAGCCTAGGAGCCTGTCTGAGTAATGGCCACGGCCTCAACCGTCGCTACAAGGGCTTGGGCTAGGAGAGCGGCGCGACGTGATG
>CAMBVS010000047.1 GCA_945871425.1 Rhizobium sp. Q54
GGGCGCCGTCGCCGACCAGGGGCGCGGGCGGAAGGCCTGGGCGATCCTGTTCTCGCTGATCTGCATCGTCGCGACGGCGCTGCTCTGGAACGTGCGGCCGACCCCCGCCGATGTGCCGCTGGCGCTGGCGCTCGTCGTCGTCGCCACGCTGGGCGCCGAGTTCGCCATCGTTTTCTACAACGCCATGCTGCCCGGGCTGGCCAACCCTGAGCGCATGGGACGGCTCTCCGGCTTCGGCTGGGGTATCGGCTATGTCGGCGGGCTCGGCTGCCTCGCCGTCGCCCTGGTCGGATTCGTTCAAACCGACGTTCCCTGGTTCGGCGTCGGCAAGGAGGAGGCCGCCAACATCCGGGCGACCGCACCGATGGTCGCGGTCTGGTACCTGGCCTTCCTGCTGCCCTTCGCCTTCCTCACCCCCGACACGCCCGGCCGCGGGCTCGCCCCGATGGCGGCACTCAAGACCGGGCTCGCCGGCCTCGCAGGGACGATCCGCAACGCGCGCGCCACGCCCGACCTCTGGCGCTTCCTGCTCGCCAACATGCTCTATACCAACGGCCTGACGACGCTGTTCGCCTTCGGCGGCATCTATGCAGCCGGGACCTTCGGCTTCTCCTTCGCCGAGGTGATCCAGTTCGGCATCGCGCTCAACGTGACCGCGGCGCTGGGCGCGGTCGGCTTCGGCTGGGTCGACGACCGCGTCGGCCCGCGCGCCACGATCGCCGTCGGCCTCGTCGGCCTCGCGGTCTCGAGCGCCGTCGTCCTGGTCAGCACGTCGAAGCTGGTGTTCTGGATCGCGGCCCTGCTGATCGGGCTGTTTCTCGGGCCCGTTCAGGCGGCGTCGCGCACCTGGATGGCGAGACGAGCGCCGGAGGAACGCCGGGCCGAGCTGTTCGGCCTGATGGCGCTTTCGGGCAAGGCGACGGCGTTCTTAGGACCCCTCGTCCTCGCCGAGGTGACGCGGGCGACCGGCAGCCAGCGCTGGGGCATGGCGACCATCCTCGTCTTCTTCGTCGCCGGCCTCGCGTTCCTGGCAACCGTCCGCTCCACCGAGAGATGAGCTTCGCCAACTCGCGGAACGTCACCTACCGGGAGATCGGCCGTTTCGTCGCCGCCGCGCGCCGCGCCATCGACCCCCGGCGCGACGGGCGGAAGGCCGTGGTCTATCCGTTCTCGGGCGTCGACTTCATCGGCCACTTCTGGTTCGACCCGCACATCCTCCGCACTCTGTTCCCGGCGGAGACCCACCAGGTGTTCTTCGTGCCGCTGCCGCTGTCGGGCCGGGTCGATGCCCGCATGGCGGCGCTGGCGATGCGCGGGCTCGAGGTGGTCGAGGGCCTCGACCTGCCCCACGACATCCTGTTCCGGGTCGCCGTCACTCTGTTTCGCGACCAGGCCCGCTTCGACTTCGGCGACCTCCATGTCGTCTTCGGCGGTGCGTCCCGCACCGCGCGCGAGCTCTACCACCGCGGCCACCGCGGCCAGCCGCCGCAGGCCACGCTGGCGCTGACGGAGGCGGAGGATGCCGAGGGCACCGCTCTCGCCAAGCGCGCGGGACTCGATCCCGGCCGGCCGCTGGTCGTGCTCCACGCGCGCTCGCCCGGCTACAACCCGGCGCATGCCTTCAACCGCTTCCGCGACTGCGATATCGCCCGCTACACGCCGGCGATCGAGATGCTCGTCAGGCGCGGCTATGCCGTGCTCCGCATCGGCGATCCGTCGATGCCGCGGCTGCCCGCCGCCAGCCCGCACATCCATGACGGCGCGCATCTCGCCGAACGGGCGCCGCTGCTGGATGTCTGGGCGATCGCACGCTCGGCCTTCATGATCCATTGCTGCTCGGGGCCCGCCGACATCGGTCGCGCCTTCGGCCGGCCCCTGCTCGGCATCAACGGCTACATCGGCGACTTCAACGAGTTCGAATCCGGCCACCTGCTGCTGCCGAAGACGATGGCCGAGGTGGCGACCGGCCGGGCCGTCGACTACGCCGAGATGCTGGGCCGGCGCCTGACCAGGCTCGGCCACATGTACCAGTTCGAGCAACTCGGCCTGCACATGGTCGAGGCCGAACCCGAAGCGATCGAGCAGGCCTGCGTCGAATTCTGCGAGCGGCTTGGAAAGCCACCCGGCCCGCCGTCACGTTACGAACAACTCAATGAAGAAGAGGATGCGCTTCGCCGGGCCGCCGGCGGGCCGTTCCCGGAAGACCGCTTCTGGGCGATGGACCTGCCCGGCTCCCGCCTCGCCCAGGCCTTCCTCGACCGCAACCCGGGCTTCCTCGACCGCCCGCCCCCGCCTCTCGCCGGGCGCAGCGAGCCGCCGCCGCCGCCTGGCGGAGGCGCGTGACAGGCTTTGCCTTACCAGAGGATGGGGAGCCCGTAGTGGCGGATGGCCACGTCATTCGTGACGAGCATCGCATCCTCGATCCGGGCCTGCGCCATCAGCAATCGATCGAAGGGATCCCGGTGCGGGCCGGGAAGGCTGCCAGCCGCAAGAGCGTGGGCGAGCCCGACCGGAAGCACGGCGAAGCCCTCGCGGCGCACGGCTGCCTCGAGGCCGCCGACGAGCATGCGTGCCTCGGGAAGACGACCGATCCGCACTTTGGTCGCGACCTCCCACCCGCTCGCGGCACTCACCAGAACCGTCGTCTCTCTGGCGGCGATCGCTTGGCGTGCCGTGGCCGGCAATTGCGGATCGTCGAGAAGCCACCAGAGAAGCGCATGCGTATCGAGCAGGAGCTTCACTTCTCCCGTCCCTCCCAACCCGCCAGCTCGTCATCGGGCAGCGGCTCGAAGAAGGCGTCGGTGAGCCGGAACTTGCCTTTCAGAGCCCCGGGCGTCCGCGGACCCAGGCCCTCGATGGGACTGAGACGGGCAATCGGCCGCCCGGCACGGGCGATGACGACCTCCTCGCCCGCGAGGACACGGTCGAGAAGGGCGGAAAGATGAGTCTTGGCCTCATGGATGTTGACGGTGGTCACGATGCGCCCCTCTTGATCCATCTCATAAACTTAGTCTACTTACTTAGTCCGATCAAGGATCGCCCATGTCTCATCTGATCGTCTCCCGCGCCGGAGACGTGCTCAGGATCACCATCGACCGGCCGGCCAAGCGCAACGCGCTGTCGCGGGCGGTGCTGGCGGAGATCCACCTGGCCTTCGGCGAACACGCCAAGGACGAGGCGATCAAGACGGTCGTGCTCACCGGATCCGGCGACAAGTGCTTCGCCGCCGGCGGCGATCTCAAGGAGCTGGAGGCGTTGCGCGATCCCGAGGAGGCGACCCGCTTCTCGACCGAGGCCAAGGCGGCGCTGCAATCCGTCCGCGACTTCCCGGCACCGGTGATCGCGCGCCTGAACGGCGACGCGCTGGGCGGCGGCGCCGAGCTGGCGCTGGCCTGCGATCTCCGCGCCATGGCCGGACATGCGCGCCTCGGCTTCCTCCAGGGGAAGCTCGCCGTCACCACCGGCTGGGGCGGCGGCTACGACCTGATCCGCCGCGTCGGTTCATCGACGGCGATCAGGCTCCTCGCCCGTGCCGAGATCCTTTCGGCAGAGACGGCGCGCGCCCTCGGCCTCGCGGACGAGGTCGATGCGGATGCGGATGCGGCGGTGGATGCGCTGCTGGCGCCGATGCTGAAGCAGAGCGCCCACGTGCTGCGCGGATTCAAGTCGATCGCCCGCGCGCATGACCGGCAGCTCCGGAGCGCCGTCGACCACGCCGAGACCGAGGCCTTCGTCGCCGCCTGGGTCCATCCGGACCACTGGGCGGCGTCGGCGAAGGCGCTCAAGCCGACGTAACCTTCTTGAAACCCTCTCCAGGGGGAGAGGGTCTCCGAGCGAGTCCGCAGGCGGCAACCCGGAGCGTGCTTACGCCGGACCGATCGTCTCGGCGAAGCGGACCGGCCGGCCGGAGGGCGTGCCCAGGATCTCGCCGTCGCGCATGGCGATGCGGCCGCGGATCACCGTCGCCTTCGGCACGCCGCAGACGCGCATGCCGGCGAACGGCGTCCACCTGACCTTGGTGCCCATGTCCTCGTCCTTGAGCTCCCGCCACGCCTGCAGGTCGACCAAGGCGAAGTCGGCGTCGTAGCCGCGGGCGATCCGGCCCTTGCCGGCGATCTGGTAGATCCGCTGCGGGCCGTGGCAGAGGAGATCGACGACCCGCTCCAGCGACAGCTTGCCCTTGGATGCTGCGGTCAGCAGCAACGGCAACGTCGTCTGCACGCCGGGCATGCCGGACGGAGAGGCCGGGTAGGTCTTCGCCTTCTCTTCCAGAGTGTGCGGCGCATGGTCGGAACCGATGACGTCGACCACACCTTCGGCGATCGCGCGCCAGAGCGCGTTCTGGTGGCGGGCTTCCCGCACCGGCGGGTTCATCTGGGCCTTGGCGCCGAGCCGCTCGTAGCAGTCGGGCGCGGTCAGGGTCAGGTGGTTCGGCGTCACCTCGACGGTGGCGAGATCCTTGTTCGCCGCCAGCAGCTCCATCTCTTCGGCCGTGGTGACGTGCAGCACGTGGATGCGGCGTCCGTGCTTGCGGGCGAACCCCAGAAGCCGCTGCGTCGCCTTCAGGCACACGATCTCGTCGCGCCAGACCGGATGGACGCGCGGATGCTTGCCCTCGTCGGCGATGTGCTTGCGTTCCTTCAGCCGGGGCTCGTCCTCGGCATGGACGGCCATGCGGCGGGTGCCGTTCCCGACGATGCGGTCGAGCGTCGCGTCGTCCTCGACCAGCAGGTTGCCGGTGGAGGAGCCCATGAACACCTTGACGCCGGCGCAGCCGGGAATGCGCTCAAGGCCTGCCAGCGCGTCGGCGTTCTCGGCCGAGCCGCCGATGAAGAAGGCGTGGTCGCACCAGGAGCGGCCCTTGGCGCGGTCGAACTTGGCCTGGAGATCGGCCGCGGTCAGCGTCAGCGGATTGGTGTTCGGCATCTCGAAGATCGAGGTGACGCCGCCCAGCACCGCTGCCCGCGTGCCGGTGTCCAGGTCTTCCTTGTGGGTGAGGCCGGGCTCGCGGAAGTGCACCTGGGTGTCGATGATCCCGGGCAGCACGAAAAGGCCGGTGGCGTCGATCGCGTCGGCCGCCTGGTCGGGATAGAGCTGGCCGAGCGCAGCGATGCGGCCGTCCTTGACGCCGACGTCGATGGCGACGACGCCTGCCGGCGTCACCACGTGCCCGCCGTGGATGACCAGGTCGAAGCGGCTCACGTCGGCGCGCCCTGCAGCTTCTTCTTCAATTCCTGGATCTGCTGGCGCGCGCCCGGAAGATAGGGGTTGGCCTTCAGCGCCGCCTCGAAAGCCTTCAGCGCCTCGGCCTGGCGCTCCAGCTCCACATTGATCATGCCGAGGCCCGAGAGCGCGCCGAAGTGCCTGGGCTCGAGCGCCAGGGTCTTCTGGATGTCGGCGACCGACTCGGCGAAGTTGCCCAACATGTAGTGGACGGTCGCCCGCTTATTCCAGCCTTCGGCGAACTCCGGCGCGTATTTGACCATCCGGTCGAAGATCTCGAGCGCGTCGCCGTAGCTCTGCGCGCCCATCAGGCGGATGCCGCGCCGCATCATGTCGTTGACGTTGGAGTCGTCCGAGGTCGTCCACAGGATCCAGATCGCCTGGGTCAGCGCCGACGCCTCGGTCTCCGACTGGGTATCCTTCAGGCGCCCGAACATCTTGTCGAGCTGGTCCTCGCGCGGCCCCGCCATCGCCGGCGCGGCGGCCGTGAAGCCGAAGAAGAGGAGGACGAGGGCGAACCTCAGGAGACGCATGATGAGCGCAAGTATGGGACGGCGGCGGCTCCGCCGCAACAGGCTCGCAAGCGGGCCAAGACCACCTGTCCCGGCGCCGGGCGGCGACCGGCCGGAGGTCGTCGCCGACCGACGCGGCGCTTCGGCCTCACCCGCCGCGGTCGCCTCGAGAAAGGCTGGTTCGCCGACGTCGTGATGCTCGACGAGACGACGATCAACGACACCACGACCGACGAGAACCCGAAGCAGTTCCCGATCGGCATCCCCTACGTGATCGTCAACGGCCGGGTCGCCGTCGACAACGAGCGCCGCACGCGCGTCTTAGCCGGCCAGGCGGTCTCCCGACACCCATCCGATCGGCTGGGCGACATTCGGTCGCATTGCTGCAGCCCAGGCTTCATCAGGGTCTCTTGACCTGAATCAAGGTGCGATTCCGCCTCCAAAATTACTTTGAACCAGAGCGTTACTCCTGTTCCACGACGAGGCGAATCCACATGCGATCAGTATTGGCAATTCTGCTTGCGCTGGCCTTTCCGGCTGCGGCATCGGCCGACGTCTACACGTCCTTCACCTGGACTCCCTACACGCAGCGCAACTCCGGCGGCGCCGTCACTATCACCCAGGCCGCCAACGCCTGGCAGGCGAGCGGCGGGAACCTGTCGCAGACGGTGACCGGGGTCGGCAGCTACATCGAGGACTTCGTCCAGTCGAGCGAGACCTTTGCGGTCGAGGGCATCCGCGTCGAGTTCGACATGAGCGGTACCGTCGGCACGCAGTTCGGCTATGTCGGGCCGTTCGTGCTTCTGACCGAAGGGTCCGGCAAGGGCTGGAACTTCGGCCAGGCGATCGGCGCGCAGGCGTTCTATCGCTGGGAGTATAGCGGGACGGCCGGCGCCGTCGGCCGCCGCGGCCGCATCGGCACGCAGGACCTGGGCCGTGTCGCCTTTTCCGGCATCAACGGCGGCGCCGCCGCACGCCACGTCTTCACCGTCTCGCGCGGCGTCTATACCTGGACGGTGAACGGCACGACCGTATCCTCGGGCGACATGGGCACCGCGCCTTACCCCAACATGCGTCTCATCGTCGGCGCCCGGGTCTACGATTCCGGGCGCGTGCAGAGCGCCAGCATCACCAACCTGAAGGTCACCACCGCGACCCCCGCCTACACCGGCCCGGGCAACCTCGCGATTACCGGCACGATCACCGACAGCAGCGGCGCCCCCGCGGCGGCGACCTGCACCGGCAACGTCCAGCATCGCACCAGCGGCACCACCGCCACCATCAGCGGCGCGGTCGGCTGCACCGGTTCCAACAACGTCTACGTCAACATCGCCGGCACCTACGACGCCCTCTCCCGCGCCTTTACCGGCACCTACACCGACGCCAATGGCGGCTCCTCGCAGGCGCTCAACTTCGTCTCGACCGGCGACCTCCAGTGGCAGGCGCGGCTCACCGGCAGCGCCTCGACGTCCAGCGGAGCACGCGCCTACGACCTGACCGTCGGCTTCACCGTGCCCGCCAACGAGTACCGGGCCAGCGCCGATCTCAGCGATCTGCGCCTCACCGGCACGATCAACCAGACCGAAGCCATCACCATCCCGCTCAGCATTCCCCAGATCGGCGTCAATGTTAACTTTCCGCTGAACATCACCGTCTCCGGCAGCTGGGAGGTGCAAATCGTCCCCACCTCCGCCAGCGCCTGGACCCTCACCGGTCACGCCAGCGGAACCTTCTCCGGCGATCGGCCGGTCACCGCGACCGGATCGGTGGTCATACAGGGCCAGACCATCGCGGTTCCGATCAGCTTCAACGTCACCGGCAGCTTCGGCGGGACCCTGTCCGGCTCGTCGGCCGGCAACAGCCTCAAGTTCGTCGGCAACTGGACCTCGACCGGCGGCGATCAGAGCTTCGGCGGCTCGGTCAACCTGACGCTGCCGATGGATGTCAGGACAGGCCGCATCGCCAACATGGCGGCGGCCTTCCAGGGGGCGATGTCGCCGCAGATCTCGAATATTACGCCGCCCTCGGTGCCGGTGAGTTTCAGCGGCAGCGCGCCGCTGGTGGTGACGCCGCGATGAACAGGATCACGAAGATGTACGGCACCCTATTGCTCAACCAGCTGGCGCGGACGTTCGCAGTCGCCGTGGCCATGCTTTCGGCGGTCCTGGCGGGCCAAGCTGCACACGCGAACCAGACCTCGGCCATCGTCGGCAATTCGGCGACCAGCACCCTCTCGGTCGTCGATCTCTCGACACTCACGGTCACGGCGACGCGCCTCGGGGAGATCGGCTCGGCGCCTGGCGCCGTCGCGATCGCGCCCGGCACCAACCACCGGGCCTTCGCGGCGATGACGCGGTACAACACGGTCGAGGTCATGTCGGCCGATACGCTCGCCACGATCGCGACCATCCCGGTCGGAGGCGAGCCCCACACCGTCGTCGTCTCGCCGACCGGCAGGGTCGCCTATGTCTCCAACAACGCCGATAGCAGCGTGACCGCAATCTCGGTCGCCGACTCCAGCTTCATCGCCACCATTCCGGTACAATCGGGTCCGCGGGGGATGGCGTTCAACAAGGACGGCAGCCGCCTCTACGTCGCCAACAGCGCCTCCGCATCCATCTCGATCATCGAGACCGGCACGCACACCGGCGTCGACACGATCGACGTCGCCGAGGCCTACCCCCAGGGCGTGGTGGTGACCCCGGACGGCCAGTTCCTCCTGGTGCTGGGCGATAGCACACGGGTCGCCGTCATCTCGCTGCAATTCCGCACGCTGCTGCGGAACATCACGCTCAGCGGCAACGGCATCGCGATCTACCTGTCGCCGAGCGGCGCCACCGCCTACGTCACCACCGACGCCGGGACCGTCGACACGATCAACATCGCCAGCCTCTCCGCCGCCGGTGCGCTCACGGGTATCGGCGGCGCAAGCTCGGTCGGGCTTTCCGACACCGGCGCCCGCGGCTATGCGACCGACTCGACCGGTGGGCGTCTCCTGGTCTTCGATCCGACGAACCTCAACACCGATCCGACGATCCTCGGCGAAACCACAGTGCTGACCCTGGCTGCCGGCGTCACCACGATCGCCGTGCCGCCGCCGATCGTGCCGGTGAACGGCTGGTGGTGGAACGCCGCCGAGTCCGGCCGCGGTTACGGACTTGAGGCGAAGGACGGCAAGCTCTTCATCAGCACCTACCTCTACACCGATGCCGGCGCCCCGATCTGGTACCTGGCCAACGGCAGCACCACCACGACCGGCTTCAGCGCCACGCTGAACCAGTACGGCAACGGCCAGACGCTGAACGGGAGCTATCGGGGGGGCGTCTACATCGGCGGGGTCAGCGCCTTCGCCCTCAGCTTCACGACGCCGACCACGGCGACGCTGACCTGGGCCGGAGGAACCACGACGATCGAGCGCTACGACATCGTCGCCGGCGGCGCCGCGGCGGGTCCGGTCAACGGCATGCCGCAGACCGGCTGGTGGTGGAACGAATCCGAGAGCGGCCGCGGCTTCGTCATCGAGGTCCAGGGCAGCAAGCTCTTCTTCAGCGGCTACATGTACGACGATACCGGCACCGCCACCTGGTACATCTCGACCGGCGACATGACGTCGACCTCGCTCTACACCGGCCTGCTTCAGCGCTGTTCCGGCGGGCAGTCCCTGACCGGGTCCTACCGGACGCCGGGCTGCGTCGCCGACCAGGGCAACATCACGCTCCAATTCACCAGCCAGGTCGCCGCGAACATGACGCTTCCCAACGGCACCGTGGTTCCGTTGACCCGCTTCACCAACTTCTAGACGGATGGGCTCAGGGCCTGACGATCTTCCGAAGCAGGGCCGCCAGCGTCCTGGCTTCGGCGGGCGTCAGGCCGCGGGCGATCCGGCGCTCATGCGCGCGGACGCGGCGGCTGGCGTCGCGGAACAGCCGGGCGCCTTCGTCGCTCAAGGACAGCGCGTTGGCACGACGGTCGCCTTCGGCCTTGCCGCGGACGACCAGTTTCCGCTTCTCCAGCCGGTCGATCACCGCGACCACGCTGGATCGCTCGATGCCGACCGCGCGCCCGAGCGCGCTCTGCGAGAGGCCGGGATTGGCGGCGATCCGGGCCAGCACGCCGAACTGGCCGGGGGTGAGATCAATCCCGGTCATCGAACGGGCGAAGTCGGCGAAGACCGCGAGCTGGGCCCGCCTCAGGTGGTAGCCCAGCAGCTCCGGCAGGATCCCTTCGTCGTGACCCTCGCTCATCCGAGCAGCCTGACCAGCCAGAGCGAGATCGAGGGGAAGGCCACGAGGTAGACGACGCGGACGGCGTCGGCGCAGAGGTAGGGCATGACGCCGCGGAAGGTCTCGCTCATCGGCACGTCGCGGGCCATGCCGGAGATGACGTAGACGTTGAGGCCGACCGGCGGCGCCACCAGGCCGATGCCGACCACGGTGAGCACGAGGATACCGAACCAGATCCCGACCTCGGCCTTGGGCAGGCCGAAGTCGAGCCCCATGACGATCGGGAACAGGATCGGCAGCGTCAGCAGGATCATCGACAGCTCGTCCATGACGCATCCGAGCAGGATGTAGATCGCCATGATCGTCAGCATGACGGCGTAGGGCGGCAGGTCGAGGCCGGAGATGGTCCGGGCCAGCGCATCGGGAAGATGACTCAGGGCGAGGAAGGAGTTGAACAGGTCGGCGCCGAGCAGGATCAGGAAGATCATGCCGGAGGTCTCGGCGGTCAGCAGCAGGGCACGCTTGAGCTGCGCCCAGGGGAGTGCCCGCTTCGCCACCGCCAGCACGAAGGTTGAGAAGGCGCCGACCGCCGCCCCCTCGGTCGGAGTGAAGATGCCGCCATAGAGCCCGCCGATGACCACGGCGAAGATCGCCGCCACCGGCCACATCTCGATCAGGCCGCGGCGGCGCTCGCCCGGCGCCGGCGGCGCCACCGCCGGTGCAGCCGCCGGGTTGCGGCGGACGTAGATCGCGATCGCGATCAGGTAGCCCAGGGTCGCGAGAAACCCCGGCACGAAGGCGGCCATGAACAGCTTGGCGATGTTCTGCTCGCAGATCAGGCCGTAGACGACCAGGATCACCGAAGGCGGGATCAGGATGCCGAGCGTGCCGCCGACGGCAAGCGTGCCGGTGGAAATCGCGCCGGAATAGCCGTAGCGCCGCATCTCCGGCAGCGCCACCTGGGCCATGGTCGCCGCGGTCGCGACCGAGGAGCCGCAGATGGCGCCGAAGGCGGCGCAGCCGACGATGGTCGCCATCGCCAGCCCGCCCTTGCGATGGCCGAGCCAGGCATGGCCGGCGCGGAACAGCGAGGCCGACATGCCGGCCTCGGAGGCGAACATGCCCATCAGCACGAACAGCGGGATTACCGAGAGCGAATAGCCTGAGAAAAGCGCATAGGGCGCCGTCTTCAGATAGGCCAGCAGCGGCCCCACTCCGGCGAGCCAGGCATAGCCCGCCAGCGCCGAGACGATCATAGAGATCGCGATCGGCACGCGGAGCGCCATCAGAACCATGAGCCCGGCGAAGCCGATCGCGCCAATCCAGAGGCCGCTCACCTCAGCGCCGCCCGGACGTGCCGCGAGGCGGTGTAAGCGGTGACCAGGGCCAGCCAGATCATCGCCGGAATGATGAGGATGAAGCCGATCCACAGCGGCAGCCCCAGTACCATGGTCCGCTCGCCATAGCTGACGTAGTCGATGCCGCCGAAGATCAGCCGCCAGGCGAAGAGGGCGGCGACCAGCGTGTAGAGGCACGCGCCGAAGGCGTCCAGCCAGGACTGGACCCGGCGGCTCGTCCCGGAGGTGAAGAAGTCGACGATGACGTTGGCGCCGCGGAGCTGGCAGGCCGGCAGGAAGAGGAAGATCGCGAGTCCCGAGCCGATCTCCACCAGCTCGAAGTCGCCGGGCACCGGCCTGGACAAGAGCCAGCGTCCGACGATCGAGGTGATCGACATCAGCATGATGCCGGTGAGCACCAGCCCGCCGGCGAGTGCCAGAGCCGTCGATCCCAGCTCCAGCACCCGCCTGAGGCGGGAGCGGTCGGAGGCGTCCTCCGCCACTACTTCGCGTACTTCGCGATCATCGCGCGGGCGTCGTCGACCAGCATCTTGCCGTTGGCGCCCTTGCCGTCCATGTCCTTGATCCAGGCGTCGATCACCGGCTGGGTCGCCGCCTGCATCTTGGCGACCTCCGCCGGCGGCATGGTGTGGAACTGCACCTTGGCCGCCGCCGCCGCGTCGCGGCCGGGCTTCTCGACGTCGTCCCAGATCTTGCCGACCTTGCGGGCGAGAGCCATGCCGGAATTGCTGTCGATGACCTTCTTCAGGTCCGCCGGCAGGCCGTCGTATTTCGCCTTGTTCATCGCGTAGAGGAAGACCGAGGTGTAGAAACCCCGCGCGCCCGGAACCTCGGTCACGTGCTTGACCATCTCATGCGCCTTCAGGGGCAGCGCCACCTCGAAGGGGATGGT
Source organism: Rhizobium sp. Q54 (assembly GCA_945871425.1). Taxonomy (GTDB): domain Bacteria; phylum Pseudomonadota; class Alphaproteobacteria; order SHVZ01; family SHVZ01; genus SHVZ01. The sequence continues at coordinate 12,209 of CAMBVS010000047.1, forward strand.
GGCGCCGTCGACGACGCCGCGCGAGAGCGCCTGCGGCAGCTCCGGCACCGGCATGCCGACCGGGGTGGCGCCGAGCGCCTTGAGCGCGTCGTTGATGACGCGGGTGGGCGCGCGGATCTTGAGACCCTTGAGGTCGTCGACCGACATCACCGCCTTCGACACGGTGAAGAAGCTGCCGGGGGCATGCGCGTGCATGACCAGCACGTGCACGTCCTTGAATTCGTCGCGGAGATGCTTCTCGTAGAATTCCTGCGTCGCCTGCGCGGTCGCCGTGGCCGAGGCCGCCATGAAGGGCAGCTCGAACACCTCGGACTTGGGGAAGCGGCCCGGCGTGTAGCCCGGCAGCGTCCATACCACGTCGGCGACGCCGTCCTTCACCTGGTCGTAGAGCTGCGGCGGACGGCCGCCGAGCGCCATCGCGGCAAAGATCTCGACCTTGATGCGGCCGCCGGATTCGGCGGTGAGCGCGTCGGCCCAGGGCTTGATGAACTGCGCATGCGCCGGCGAGGGCGGCGGCAGGAAATGCTGGACCTTGAGGGTGACCTGCTGCGCCGAAGCCGGCAATGCCGCGAGCGCCAGAAGGCCGATCAGAGCACGTGCGAGCATGGCAACCTCCCTTCGATTGTTAGTCGATCGAACAATTTGACAGTCGAACGTTTGGACATAGAATAAGTCGCAATCCCAGCACCCACAAGACGAGCAACATGGTCGCGAGCATACGCATCCGGCAATGGCCGACCCCGATCGGGCTCGAGCCCGGACAGACCGTGCTGGACGCGGCGCTGGCGGCGGGCGTGCCCTATCCGTTCGGCTGCCAGTCTGGCAATTGCGGTGCCTGCAAGTCGATGCTGATCTCGGGATCGGTCGATCTCGCGACCTACTCCGAGTTCGCGCTGACCGACGAGGAGAAGGCGCAAGGGCTGGTGCTCGCCTGCCGGTCGATGGCCGACGACGACATCGAGCTCGCCTGGATCGAGGGCGAGGACATCGCGCTTCACGCCCAGCGCCGGCTCGACTGCCGGGTCGCCGCGCTCGACCGGCTTACCCACGACATCACCGGCGTGACCCTGGCGATCGAGGCCGGCGGCCCCTTCACCTTCACCGCCGGGCAGTTCGCCCGGGTGACCTTCCCCGGCCAGAAGACCCGCGACTACTCGATGGCGAGCCGGCCCGACGAGGCGACGCTCGCCTTCCATATCCGACACATGAGCGGCGGCGCGGTCAGCGCCTATGTCGCGAACGAGTTGAGGCTCGGCACGCCGGTCCTGGTCGAGGGGCCGAACGGCATCGCGCATCTGAAGGAGGCGCATACCGGACCGATCCTGGCGATCGCCGGCGGCTCCGGCCTCGCTCCCATCGCCTCCATCGTCGAGACCGCGCTCGCCAAAGGCCGCCGCGGCCCGGTCCATCTCTATTTCGGGGCCCGCGACGAGCGCGACGTCTATCTCGAGGACCATTTCCGCGGGCTCGCGGCGAAGCACCCGAACCTCGTCTTTCATGTCGTGCTGTCGCAGCCTTCCGGCCCGACCTCGCGGCGCACCGGCTTCCTGCATGAAGCGGTCGCCGCCGACTTCCAGGCCCTCGACGGCGCCAAGGCCTATGTCGCCGGCCCGCCGGTGATGGTGGAGGCGATGACGCCGGTGCTGGTCGCACGAAAGATGCGGCGGGAGGACATCCACGCCGATGCCTTCTACACCGACGCCGACAAGCCGAGGGTGGTGTCATGACCGGATCGCTCGCAGGCCGCGTCGCGCTCGTCACCGGCGGTGCCCAAGGCATCGGCCGCGCCATCGCCGAGCGACTGGCCGGCGATGGCGCCAAGGTGGTGATTGCCGATCCCGGCGTCGGCACGGACGGCCGCGGCGGCGATGCGGCCCTGGCGATCGACCTCGCCGCGAAACTCGGCGGCGCCGCCTTCCCGCGCTCGATCGCGAGCCCCGGCGCGGCGGAGGAGGCGATCGGCCTCGCCGTCGAGCGCTTCGGCGGCATCGACATCCTGGTCAATAACGCGGCGATCCTCCGCGACGGCTTCGTCTTCAAGCTGGAGCCGGCCGATTTCGAGGACGTGCTGCGCGTCAACCTCTCGGCCGCCTTCTACCTGACGCGCGCGGCGACCGCGGTCATGCGCGACCAGGCCAAGGCCGAGCGCGGCGGCAAGCCCTATGGCTGGGGCCGCATCGTCAACGTGACCTCGACCGCCGGGCTCTACGGCAATTTCGGCCAGGCCGCCTACGCCTCGGCCAAGGCCGGGCTGATCGGCCTCACGCGCGTGACGGCGATGGACATGGCGCGGAGCGGCGTCACCTGCAACGCCGTCGCCCCCTTCGCCTCGACCCGCGTGACCGAGAGCATCAAGCCGCAGAACGACGCCCAGGCCGCCTACAAGACGCGCGCGCTGAAGGTGCCGGCCGCGGCGGTCGCCGACCTCGTCGCCTACCTCGCAGGCCCGGAGGCGCAATCTGTCACCGGCCAGGTGCTGGGCGTCCGGGCCAAGGAAGTGATCGCCTATGCCCAGGCACGGCCGGGCCGGCGCGCGACCGTCGGCGCCGGCGGCATGGCTGCCGCTTTCGCCGAAATCCAGCCGGCCTTCGCCGACCTCTCGACCGACCTCGAAGCCTTCAACACCGATCCGATCCTCTGAGAGGAGGGCCTGACATGAGCCATCCGCAGGTCAAGACCATCGAGGCCTTCCACCAGCAGAGCGAGGAGTATCGCGCGTCCGTCATCAAGCTGGTGGTCAGCCACGCCGTCAACGAGCTCTACGGCGCCCAGGTGTTCGACGAGCCGGCGATCGCGCTGGCGCCGACGCCCTATGCCAAGTGGCTGACCTGCCGGGTCGCCATGGAGGAGTACGGCCATCACGTGCGATTTCGCGAGCTCGGCGTGAAGCTGGGCGTCGAGGAAGAGAAGATGACGCCGAAGGCGAAGAAGCCGCTCTCGATCTTCGGGTTTCCCTTGAAGACCTGGGAGGAGTTCTGCGTCATCAAGCTATTGGCCGATCTCGCCGAGATCCTGCAGGTCGAGGACCTGCTCGCCTGCACCTTCCATCCGCTCCGCGACCTCGCGCGCATGACCATGCCGGAGGAGCGCTTCCACGCCCAGTTCGGCAAGGACTTCTGCACCGAGCTGTGCGAGACGGAGGAAGGACGCCGCCGCGTCCAGGATGCGATCGACCGCTACTATCCCTTCCTGCCGGCCTTCTTCGGCGCATCGGGGTCGAAGAACAACGAGACCTTCCGCCGCCTCGGCATCAAGCAGCGCACCAACGACGAGATGCGCGAGGACTACCTCGTCCGCGCCCGCGCGCTGGTGGTGGATCATCTGAAGCTGAAGATGCCGGCGCTGCCGGAGGCAGCGTAGCGTAGATCGAGTCTCGCCCCCCACCCCTTCCCTCCCCCACGCTCCGCGGGGGGAGGGGGCAAGCCTCGGATCCCCTCCCGCCTTTGTGGAGGAGGGTCAGGGTGGGGGGACGGAAAGGACGGACGGGGATGACCGCAGCACCGAAGCTCACCAACGCCAAACCTTCGAATCTGAGGGCCGACTTCTATGCCCGCATCGGCGAGCACGGCATGACGCCGCTGTGGGAGGTGCTGAAGGGTCTGATCACGCCGGAGCCGCGCTCGCCGGCGCTGCCGGCGCTCTGGCGCTATGCCGACATCCGCGACTTCATCCTCGAGGCCGGCGAGCTGATCACCGCCAAGGAGGCCGAGCGCCGCGTCCTCATCCTGGAGAACCCGGGCCTGAAGGGCCGCTCGTCGATCACGCATACGCTCTATGCCGGCCTGCAGCTGATCCTGCCGGGCGAGGTGGCGCCGGCGCATCGCCATACCCAGACCGCGCTCCGCTTCGTGGTCGAGGGCGAGGGCGCCTATACCGCCGTCGACGGCGAGCGCACCACCATGCGCCCGGGCGACTTCGTCATCACGCCGTCCTGGACCTGGCACGACCACGGCAACGACTCGACCCGGCCGATGGTGTGGATGGACGGGCTCGACATACCTCTTGTTCAATTCCTGGACGCCAGCTTCGCCGAGGCCGGTCACGAGGACGTGCAGAGCGTCGCCCGCCCCGAAGGCGATGCGCTGGCCCGCTACGGCCAGGGCCTGCTGCCGGTCGACCATCACGTGCGCACGCCGACCTCGCCGATCTTCAACTACCCCTATGCGCGGACGCGCGAGGCGCTGGAGACGATGCGGCGGGCGGGGCCGTGGGATCCGCATCACGGCCTCAAGATGAAATACGTCAACCCGGCGACCGGCTCCTGGGCGATCCCGACCATGGCGACGTTCATGCAGCTGCTGCCGAAGGGGTTCGAGGGAGCCGCCTATCGCTCGACCGACGGCACGGTGTTTTCGGTGGTCGAAGGCCGGGGCTTCACGCTGATCGGCGGCGACCGCTTCGACTGGGGGCCTCGCGACATTTTCGTGGTGCCGAGCTGGATCGAGCATCGCCACGTCGCCGCCGACGATGCCGTCCTCTTCAGCTACTCCGACCGCCCGGTCCAGGAAGCGGTCGGGCTCTGGCGGGAGCGCCGCTCGGCATGAGCGGGGACCTCGCCCTCGTCGAGGCCCTGGCCGCCTCGATCGCGGCGACACCCTGGTTCACCCGTGTCGGCCACGCCTTGACCCGGGAGGACGAGGAGAGCCTTGCCGCCTCGGTCGTCGGCCTCGGCCTCGAGCCCGGTGCGATCGCCCCGGTCGCCACATGGAAAGACGCCGCCCGGGTTGCCGCCGATCCCGACTGGGACCGGCGATGGTGGTCGGCCGAGGCCTGCGAGCAGACGCGGCTGCAGGCCTGGGCCGAGGAACGCCATGGCGTCGATGCCGCCTTGAAGGCGCTGACCCGCGTCGCCGAGGCGGCGCTGGGCCCGACCCGGGCCGCCGCCGAGGCCGCCAGCGACGAGACGCTCTCCCGGGTCGCCGCCGGTGCTGCCGCGCAGGCCTGCCATCTGGCGGCGCTGGCGCTGGCCGCCGGCAAGCCCCATCACGGCTTCCTCGCCAAGCACCGCCTGTTTGCCGCCGGACGATGGCCATTGGGCCGGATCGCCGACCGGTGGTATCTGTTCTGACCCGTCCGAAGCCCTTCTCTTGAGGAAGATCTCATGTCGCACGTCATCCCCGCCTGGTCGGTTCCGTCGGTCGCCGTCGTCGGCGAGACCGGCAGCTTCCCCGTCCGCCGCATCTATTGCGTCGGCCGCAACTACGCCGCCCATGCGCGCGAGATGGGTCATTCGGGCAAGGAGGACCCCTTCTTCTTCTGCAAGCCGGCCGATGCGATCGTGCCCTCGGGCGCGATCATCCCCTATCCGTCCTCGACCAAGAACCTGCATCACGAGATCGAGCTCGTCGTCGCGCTCAAGTCAGGCGGGCGCAACATCCCGTCGGCGAAGGCGCTGGACCGTGTCTACGGCTATGCCGTCGGCCTCGACATGACCCGCCGCGACCTTCAGGAAGCGGCGAAGAAGGCCGGCCGCCCTTGGGACATGGGCAAGGGCTTCGACCAGTCCGCCCCGATCACGCCGATCCAGCCGGCGGCCAAGATCGGCCATCCGACCAAGGGCAAGATCTGGGTCAAGGTCAACGGCCAGACCAAGCAGGAAGGCGATCTCGCCGACATGATCTGGAACGTGCCGGACACCATCGCCTATCTGTCGGGCCTGGTCGAACTGGCCGCCGGCGACCTGATCTACACCGGCACGCCCGAAGGCGTCGGCCCGGTCGTCGCCGGCGACCGCATGGACGGCCACATCGACGGCGTCGGCGACCTCGCCATCACCTACGCCAAGGCCTGAGATCCCGTGCGGCTTCGCGTCACCACCTGGAACATCAATTCTGTCCGGCTGAGACAGGACCTGGTGCTCCGGGTGTTGAACGACCTCGAGCCGGACGTGCTCTGCCTGCAGGAGATCAAGGTCCAGACCGACCTGTTCCCGCACGAGCCCTACGAAGAGGCCGGGTACAGGCACCGCGCCGTGCTCGGCATGAAGGGCTACAACGGCGTCGCCATCCTGTCGAAGACGCCGATCGAGCGGATCGACGGGCCGGACTGGTGCCGGAAGGGCGACTCCCGTCATCTCACCGTCCGGATCGGGGGCGTCGAAGTGCATAACTTCTACGTCCCCTCCGGCGGCGACGTCGCCGACCCGAAAGAGAATCCGAAATTCGCCCACAAGCTCGCCTTCGTCGACGAGATGGCGACGTGGTTCAAGGCGAACCGGAAGCCGAAGGACCCGATGGTGCTGGTCGGCGACCTCAACATCGCGCCCTTGGAGCACGACGTCTGGTCCCACAAGCAGCTGCTCGACGTCGTCAGCCACACACCTGTCGAGGTCGAGAAGCTGGGTCACGTGCAGAAGTCCAGCGACTGGGTCGACGCCGTCCGCCACTTCGTGCCCGAAGACCAGAAGCTCTACAGCTGGTGGAGCTATCGTGCCCGCGACTGGCGCCTCGCCGACCGCGGCCGCCGCCTCGACCATGTCTGGGTGACGCCGGCCCTAAAGAAGAGCCTGAAGGGCTATTCGATCCTGAAGGACGCCCGCGGCTGGGAGCGCACATCCGACCACGTCCCGGTGACCGTCGACCTGGCGCTGTGAGCGATCTCCGCCCGTTCTTCGCCCCGCGCTCGGTCGCGGTGGTCGGCGCCGGCGAGCGGGCGACCTCCTCGGGCGGCGCGGTCCTGAAGAACCTGGTCGCCAGCCGCTTCGACGGCAAGGTCATCCCGATCAATCCCAAGGGCGGCACCATCCAGGGCCATGCGGCGAAGACCTCGCTGCGCGAGCTGGAGGCGCCGGCCGATCTCGCCGTCATCGTCGTGCCGCCGCCGTCGATCCCCGAGGTCGTGCGCGATGCGGCGGCGAGCGGGCACAAGCACCTGCTGATCCTTCCCGGCGGCTTCGCCGAGGCTGGCGAGGAAGGCCGGCGCCGCGACGCGGAGGTGAGGAGGTTCGCCGCTTCCAACGGGCTCACCATCGCCGGTCCGAACTGCGCCGGCATCATCGGCCCCGGTTTCGCCGCCACATTCCTCCGCGACCTGCCGAAGGGCGGCGGTGCGGCGCTGATCAGCCAGTCGGGAGCGCTGGCCGAGGAGGCGATCGCGGCGTCCCATGTCCGCCGCATCCCGCTCGGCACCGTCGTCTCGGTCGGCAATGCCATGCAGCTCGGCGTCGACGACTACCTCGCCTATCTCGGCGAGGACCCGGCCGTCACCTCCGTGCTTCTCTATGTCGAGAGCATCGACGATCCTCGCCGCTTCCGCAGGGTCGCCCGCTCGGTCGTCGCGCGGAAGCCGGTGGTGGCGCTGTTCGGCGGCCGCAGCCTCGAAGGCGGCCGCGCCGCCGCCGCGCATACCGGCGCCGTCGCCAACACCGATCGGGCCATCGGCGATTTCGCCGCGGACTGCGGCATCGTCCGCGTCGACTCGTTCCGCCGGCTGATGCTGGCGGCCAAGGGATTCGGGCGGTTTCCCGGCGGTATCGGCAAGCGCGTGCTGGTGCTGTCGAACTCGGGCGGACCCGGCGTGCTCGCCACCGACCGCTGCTCGGTCGAAGGCCTCGCTCTCGTCGACCTGCCGGAGCGCCTGGCGAGCGTGCTGCGCCAGCGGCTGCCGGCCGAGGCCTCGGTCGCCAATCCGCTCGACCTGCTGGCGGACGCGCGCGAGGAGCGCTTCGGCGACACGCTGGCCTCGGCGCTGGTCGAGCGCGACGCCTTCGATGCGATCCTGATGATCCATGTCGTGCCGTTCATGGTCGATGCCGGGCCGGTGATCGCCAGGCTCGCGCCGCTCTGCCGCGAGGCGATGTTGCCGATCCTGCATTCGATGATGGGGACGCTGGAGCATCGCGCCGACTGGTTCGTCGCCATGGAGGCGGCCGGCGTGCCGATGTTCGAAGATGCGGAGGCGATGGCCGAATGCGCCGGCTTGCTCGCCCGCTACCCGGCAGCCCGGGCACGCGCGCTCGCCGGCGGCGACGATCCGCCGGCGCTCAAGGGTCGAAGCGGCGCATGAAGTAGCGGCCGTCGGGCACGTTCCGGATCGGCGTCACCGCGCGGGTCCCAGGCACCTCCAGCGGCTGGTCGCTCACCACCATGGCGCCTCGAGCGAGCAGCGGCGGAAGCAGCGGCGCCAGCAACCGGGCCAGCGCCGCCGTCGCGGTGGTGTCGCCGGAACCGATGTCGCCATGAACCAGCGCCACCCGCCCGCCGAGGCGCCGTGCCGCCAGCGGCAGGGTTTCCAGGAAGTCGCCGAGGAACAGATGGTCGGCGTCGGGGATGCAGTCGGGGTGGGCGGCTACCTGGCGGTCGAATGCGAAGATCTCGCGGTCCGCCAGGATCGTGCGGAGATGGTCGTAAGTGCGGCCGTTGCCGAGGCCGAGCTCGAGCACGACGCCTCGAACGTCGGCGATCGCCAGCGCCGCCTCGTCGAGGCAGTCGCGCTGCGCCTGGACCCGCCGGATGAAGCTGTCGAGCCGGCTCAATGCGGCTTGCCGACCCGCGCTTCGCGGAGCTGCAAGTTGGTCTTCTCGAGGCGATGGGCCAGCTCGCGCATGACCTCGACGGCAATCTGCGGGAACTCGGTGATCAGCCGGAAGAACAGCTCCTTGGAGATCCTGAGCGTCACCGTCCTGCCGATCGAGGTCACCGTCGCCGTCCTCGGCACGTCGCAGAGGATGGCGATCTCGCCGACGATGGCGCCGGGGCCGAGCGTGGCCACGACGATGCGGCCGCTCGGCGCCGTCGGCGCGTCGATCGAGATGCTGACCTCGCCGTCGATCACCACATAGGCGGCGTCGCCGGGGTCCCCCTGCTTGCAGAGGACCTGGTCGGGATCGAAGGTCAGGCGCTCGGAGGTGAAGGCGAGCAGCTTCAGCTTCGACGGCTCGATCTTGGCGAAGAGCGGAATGCTCTTCAGCAGCGCGACTTCTTCGGCGAGGCTCATGGCGTACCCCCGTCAGTCCTGCTTCACGAGCTCGGTGAGGGCCGATCCGGGCCGGTCGAGCTCCGCGAATGTACCCTGCTCAACAATACGCCCGCCTTTGACGACGATCACACGATCGAAGTTTTTCGCCCATTGCACCCGGCTCAACACCCAGACCAGGGCGCGGCCGTTCATTTCGTCGATCACCGCCGGCAGCAGCTTGCCCTGCGACGAGCCGTCGAGCGCGCTCATCGCCTGGTTCAGAATGAGGAGATCGGGCCGGCGGAGCAGCGCCCGGGCGACCGCCAGCTTCTGGCGCTGGGCCTGGGTCAGACGCGACCCGGCGATACCGACCGGGAAGTCGAGCCCGACCTCGAGCACGACGGGCCTCAAGCCCAGCTTGTCGAGCACCTCGGTCACCACCTGGCCGACCCGGCTCGTCGCCTCGGCCTGGCCGTAAGCGACCTTGCCGAACAGCACGTTGTCCTGGAGCGAGGCGGCGGCATTGTAGCGCTCGGGGTCGAAGAACTCGATGCCGCGCTTCAAGTCGTCGGGGAGGCCGCTGGCGAAGACGCCCCGCGCCTCGACGATCTTCTTCTGCAGGGCCTCGTCGATCAATCCCAGGCGATGGCGGGCATTGATCAGCTTGAACGGCAGCGACAGGAGCCTGAGGCGGTCGTCGGGCTTCATCGTCGCCGCCGCCTCGCGCCCGACGCGGGAGAGCAGCGCCTGGAACTCCGGCAGGTCGTCGGCGCTGATGAAGCTGAACTGCTCAAAGAAGGGGTTGTCCGGCGGGAGGTCGGCGAACAGCTCGACCATGGTCTCGGCTATCTTACGCCCCGTGTCGATCAGGGTGTTCGTCAGGCCGAGCGTATCGAGCACCGTCAGCGCGTAGGGATGCTCGGCCAGCCGCTCCAGGTCGAAGGCGTTGCCGATCGGCGTGCCGAAGACCAGGTTCTCAGCCAGCGTCGCGTTGGCGTTGTAGAGATTGCGGTCGAAGGGCTCGACCAGGTGGGCGAGGCCGGCGGAGGCCAGCCGCTCGCGGAGGCTCCGGCGGGCGGCGAGCAGGCTCTCGGCCACGTCGGGCCGGCGCTTGGGGTCGACCGCGCCGCGAAGCCCGAGATGGTAGACGTCGGTCTCGAGGTCGACCCGCTCGAGCAGCTGGCAGAGCCGGGCCAGCAGGCCGGCGGCATCCGCGACCCCGACTTCGCCCATGTCCACCCAGTCGGCGCGGGGATCGTCCGGCGAATTGCCGGAGACCTGCGCCTCGTGCCGCCTCGCCGCCGCCTTCGCCGCCTCCTGGTCCGCATAGGCCACATCGCCGACCGGCCGGTGCATGACGCCGAACAGCAGGTTGTCGCGGAGCGAGGAAGAAAAGACGTAGGCCGACGGCCCGACATAGGCGAGCCGCCGGCCGGTCACCGACAGCGGCAGCGCCAGGAGATCGCGGCCGCCGATCTGGATCTGGCCCGCGGTCGGCAGCACTAGGCGGGCGAGGAGAAGCGCCAGGTGATCCTTGCCCTGCCCCTCGGGCCCGACCACCGCGAGCTTGAGGCCGGTCAGCGCCAGCTGCAGCGACACGCTCTCCAGCACCGCCTTGCCGTCGTCCTCGACAAGCGTCAGGCCCGTGGTGTGGAGGCTGCCCTCGATCCGCTCCAGGGTCTCGGCGTCGTGGGCGGAGAGCGATTCCTCGAGCATCCCTTCCGGCTGGAACTGCTCGGCGATCTGCTCGTACTTGATCCGGTTGTCTTCCTTCTGCTGGTAGTAGTCGAGCAGCTCCTTCCACGGCGAGGCCAAGTCCTTGTAGGCGGCCAGCACCGCCACCAGCGACCCGAACGAGAGATTGCCCTGGATCACCAGGTAGCCGCCGATCGAATAGAAGAAGAACGGGGTGAGCTGGTTGATAAAATTGTTGAGGAATTTGACGAAGAACTTCCTCTGGAAGATCTCGAAGCGGATCCCATAGATGATCCCGAGCTGGCTGGTGAAACGGGCAAGCTGCCAGCGCGAGGCATCATGGGCACGGATCTCCTGGACGCCCGAGACCGACTCCCCGATCTGCTCGGCGAGCTTACGGACCGCCTTGACCCGCTCCTTGCCGAGCTTGTTCACCTTCCGCTGCAGCTTGGGGATGATGTAGCCCTGGATCGGGTAGAGAGAGATCGCCGCCAAGCCCAGGATCGGCTCCTGCATGAACATGAAGATGACGATGGTGATCAGCGTCCCGCCCTGGAAGATCGGCTGGGCGATGGCGTCGCCGATATAGCCGCCCAGCGGCTCGACCTCGGCGGTGATCATCGGGATCAGCTCGCCCTGGCTGACCCGTCGGAAATGGTGCAGCGGAAAACGCAGGATGCGGGTGTAGAGCTCATAGCGGAAGCGCCTGAGCATGCGCTCGCCGAGCCGGCCCTTGACCACGTTGATGGCGTATTTGAACCCGCCATTGACGAAGACCATCACCAGGAAGATCCCCGACAGCACCATCAGGTAGCTGACCTGGTCGACCTGGAAGCCGAAAAACGTCGCCGGCAGGTTCTTGCCGCCGATCGCCTGGTTGATGATCGTCTTCGGCAGATCGAGCGAGTAATAGAGGAACGGAAAGGAAACAAGGGTGAGAGCGACGACGCCGATCTGCTGCCTGAGGCTGTGGCGCAGAATGAATCGGATAAGCGTCGGTTCCATGCGTCCGGCGGCCCCGCCCCCCTGAAAAGACGCTTAGGCTGCCGATATTTCAAGCACTTGTCCACGACGTTAAGCTCAAGCAAGCGTTACCCAAATCGGCCCTTGGGACGGCGCCGGCCGATATGCCATAGTTCGCCGCTGCAACGGGGGGATGGGGCCCTTCAGGGCGATGGCACCACGCCGCGCGAACCGGCGCATTCTGATCTACAGCCACGACACGCTCGGCCTCGGCCATCTTCGCCGCTGCCGCGCGATCGCGCATGCCCTGGTCGAGCGCCATTCCGATCTCTCGGTGATGATCCTCTCGGGCTCGCCGATCATCGGCAGCTTCGACTTCCGCTCCCGCGTCGACTTCGTGCGCGTCCCCGGCGTCATCAAGCTCCGCAACGGCGAATACACCTCGCTCAATCTCCACATCGACATCGAGGAGACTCTGGCGCTGCGCGCCTCGATCATCCAGCACACCGCCGACATCTTCGACCCCGACCTGTTCCTGGTCGACAAGGAGCCTCTGGGGTTGAGGGGCGAGGTCAAGGACACGCTGACCATGCTGAAGGCCCGCGGCACGCCGCTGGTCCTCGGCCTTCGCGACGTGCTGGACGAGCCGACGCTGCTGGCGCCGGAATGGGAGCGCAAGAACGTGCTCCCGGCGCTGCGCGATCTCTACGACGCCATCTGGATCTACGGCGTTCCCAATCTCTGCGATCCGCTCGCCGGTATCGAGCTACCGCAATCGGCCCGCCGCAAAGTGTCCTACACCGGCTATCTGCGCCGCAACGCGCCCCAGCTCACTTCGGCGGTCGCGACCCGCTTCGCGCTCAGCGAGGAGCCCTACCTGCTGGTGACCTCCGGCGGCGGCGGCGACGGCGAGGCGCTGACCGACTGGGTGCTGCGCGCCTACGAGGCCGACCCGAACCTGCCGTGGCGGGCGCTGATCGTCACCGGCCCGTTCATGCAGCCGGAGTTCCAGACGGACTTCCTGCTGCGCGCGTCCAAGCTGCCCAAGGTCGAGGCCATCACCTTCGATGCGCACATGGAATCGCTGATGGCGAACGCCGCCGGCGTCGTCGCCATGGGCGGCTACAACACCTGCTGCGAGATCCTGTCCTTCGACAAGCGCGCCCTGATCGTGCCCCGCACCACGCCCAGGCTGGAGCAGTTCATCCGCGCCCAGCGTTTCCAGGAGACCGGGCTTTCAGCCATGCTCGCCGACGACGGCGTGCGCGACGCCAAGGTGATGGTCAAGGCGCTCCGGCGCCTGCCGAAGCAGAAGCCGCCCTCGGCCGCCGCCCCGCCCGGCCTGCTCGACGGCCTCGACGAGGTCGACCGGCTGACGCTGGAAGAGCTCGCCCGGCCGATGCGCCCCCGGCTCAAGGTCGCCCGCCAGCGCGCCGTCGCCGCCGCCTTCCGCGCCCCGACGCTCTGATGGCCGGGATTTGACGCCACCGGTCGTCGCCATCGTCGTCAAAGGCTATCCGCGCCTCTCCGAGACCTTCATCGCCAAGGAGATCCTGGGCCTGGAGCGGCGCGGGCTCCAGCTCCGGCTCTACTCCATGCGCTGGCCGACCGACCGCCACGTCCATCCGATCCATGCCGAGATCCGGACCCCGGTCGCCTACCTACCCGAGTACCTCTACCGGGGCCCGGTGCGCGTCTTCCGCTCCTGGCTTCGGGTGCGGCATCTGTCCGGGTATGCCGCCGCCCGCACGACCTGGCTCAAGGACCTCCGGCGCGACCCGAGCCCGAACCGCATCCGCCGCTTCGGCCAGGCATTGGTGCTGGCCGCGGAAATGCCGGCGGAGACGGCGGCGGTCTACGCGCATTTCCTGCACACGCCGACGTCGGTCGCCCGCTATGCGGCGCTGATCCGCGGCATTCCCTTCGCCGTCTCGGCGCATGCCAAGGACATCTGGACGACGCCGGACTGGGAGCTCGCCGAGAAGCTCGCCGACGCCGCCTTCGCCGTCACCTGCACCGGTTCCGGCCACGCGCACCTGGCATCCTTGGCCCCCGACGGCCGCGTCGACCTCGTCTATCACGGCCTCGACTTGAGCGAATGGCCGCCGCCGCCCGACCGCAGCGGCCGCGTGGGCCCGGTCGAGATCGTCTCGGTCGGCCGCGCCGTCGAGAAAAAAGGCTTTCCCGACCTGGTGGCGGCATTGGCGAAGCTGCCGAAGGATATCGACTGGCGTCTCACCCATATCGGCGGCGGGCCGCTGCTCGGCGGCCTCAAGGCTCAAGCCGAGGCGCTCGGCATCGGCGACCGCATCGTCTGGCAAGGCCAGCGGGCGAAGGCGGACGTGCTGGCCGCCTACCGCCAGGCCGACGTCTTCGCGCTCGCCAGCCGCATCGCCGGCGACGGCGACCGCGACGGGCTTCCCAACGTGCTGATGGAGGCGCAGAGCCAGGGCCTCGCCTGCGTCGCGACCCGGGTCTCCGCCATCCCCGAGCTGATCGAGGACGGCGTCAACGGTCTCCTCGCCGATCCCGGCGACGTCGAGAGCCTTTCGGCCGCGCTCGCCCGCCTCCTCGCCGACGCCGATCTCCGCCGCCGCCTCGGCCAGGCCGCCGCCGATCGCCTCCGCGCCCGCTTCGACCAGGAGCCGGAGCTGGACCGCCTGGCGGAGAAGCTGCGCAACCTCGTCGCTGCGCGCTAGAGTCGTCTCCATGACCGACACCCAGACCCCCGTCGAGATCTCGGAGTGGAAGCCGGCGCCGTTCGATCTCGGCGGCGAGACCGTCTTCGCCGTCGGCGATGTGCATGGCTGCGCCAGGGAACTCAAGGCGCTGCTCGGCGCGATCGGCAAGGCCGCAACGGCGAAGGGCGGTGATCATCGCCTGATCTTTCTCGGCGACCTGATCGACCGCGGCCCCGACAACCTCGGCGTCCTCAGGCAGTGGTCTGAGGCGGAGGCGATACCGGGCATCGGCCGTGTCGACCGCCTGATGGGCAATCACGAGCAGCTCCTGCTTCTTCTCGTCACCGCCAGCCCCTATGCCGAAAAGGCCGAAGCCAAGTGGCGGAGCGAGAGCATGGGCGGCGAGAAGGTGCTGGAAGAAATGCGCCAGCGTGTCGGCGATCCCGAGGCCGCGCCGAGCGCGACCCTGCTCGCAGCATCGCTCGGCGAGGACGCGACTAAAAAATTCTACGCGATGCGTTCGCATGTCCGGCTCGGCAATACCGTCTTTCTCCATGCCGGGCTCCAGCCGGGCGCCGACCTCGACGAGTATCTGGCGCGGCCGTGGATGTCCGAGACCGAGGCGACCTGGGCCTGGATCCAGCAGGGATTCCTCGACTGGAAAGGCGGCTTCGGCGGAATCCTCGTCGTCCACGGCCACACGCCGCCGCCGAAGCACCGCGCGCTCACCGGCCAAAGCGACCCGCATCTCTTTCAGCACGACCGCCTCGGCCTCGATGGCGGCAGCGCCCGCTCGGGCTACGTCACCGGCGCCGAGGTGGAGACCGGCCGCTACCGCATCCTCCGCGCCGGCACGCTGATGGCGAACGCCGAGATCTAGGGAGACGGCCGGACATGTCGACGACCGAAGAGATCACCCGCGTGCTCAACGCCTTCGGCCTCCATGCCGACACTCATCGCTGGGCCAAGCTTGAGGCGCTGCTGGCACCGACGGTGACCGTCGACTACACCTCGCTCCTAGGCGGCACGGCGCCTGCCGAGAGCGCGTCGTCCTTCGTCGAACGGTGGAAGAAGCTGCTGCCGGCCTTCACCTGCGTCCAGCACCTCATCACCAACCACCTGATCGACGCCGAGGGCGACAGCGCCACGGCCGAGACCCAGGTCGCGACCCTGCACACGCTGAAGGACCCGAAGCTCGCCGCCAACGACGCCTGGACCTTCGGCGGCCGCTACGACTTCCGCCTGAAGCGCATCGACGGACGCTGGCGGATCGAGGCGGTGAAGCTGACCGTGACCCGCCAGAGCGGCAATCTCGACCTGATGAAGCTCGCACAAGCCCGCGCCGAGCGTGGCTGAGACGAGGCCCCTCACCCGCTCGCTCCCGCTCGCACCCTCTCCCGGTGGGAGAGGGGTCGAGGTGAGGGGCAACGCGCGACGGACGTAGCATGCGCGTCGCCTTCTATGCGCCTTTGAAGCCGCCCGATCATCCGACGCCGTCGGGCGACCGGCGGATGGCGCGGCTCCTCATGGAGGCGCTGCGGGCGGGCGGACATGTCCCGGTCCTGGCGTCCCGCTTCCGCAGCCGCGATGCGACCGGCGACCGCTTCGAGGCGATCAAGGCGCGCGGCGCCCGGCTGGCGAGGCAATGCCTCGCGCGCCTCTCGAAGAGCCCGCCCGACGCCTGGCTCACCTATCACCTCTACTACAAGGCGCCCGACTGGATCGGCCCGCCGGTCGCGCGTGCGCTCGGCATTCCCTATCTGGTCGCCGAAGCCTCATGGGCACCGAAGCGAGCCTCCGGTCCCTTTGCCGCGGGCCATCGCGCCGTCGGCGAGGCGCTGGGCGAGGCTGCGGCCGTGCTCGCGCTCTCGCGCCTTGACATGGAGTGCCTGGAGGCGGTCGCGAAGCGCCTCGTCCACTTCCCGCCCTTCCTTGACGCGAAGCCCTTCACGGCCGAGCGGCGCACCAACGAGGTTCCGTCGCTTCTCGCCGTCGGCATGATGCGCGCGGATGCGAAGCTCGCCTCGTACCGCATCCTCGCGGACGCGCTGATGCGGCTGACCGATCGCCGCTGGCGGCTCCGCATCGTCGGCGACGGGCCGGCTCGTGGCGACGTCGAGGCCGCCTTCGCGCCGCTCGGCGACCGCGTCGCCTTCACCGGGGCCGCCGAGCCCGAGGCGCTGCCGGCGATCTACGCCGCGGCCGACCTGCTGGTCTGGCCGGCCGTCGACGAGGCGTTCGGCATGGCGCTGCTCGAAGCCCAGGCCGCCGGCACGCCGGTGGTCGCCGGCGGCTATGGCGGCGTGCCCGAAGTGATCGACGACGGTGCAAGCGGACTGGTGACGCCGCCCGGCGACGTTGCGGCGTTCGCAGGAGCGGTCGCAAGCCTCCTCGACGATCCGGCACGTCTGGCGGCGATGGGCGTCGCGGCGCGCCTCTACATCCGCGCCGTGCACGACCTGCCGGACGCGGCCCGGCGTCTCGATTCGATCCTGAGGACTGCCCGATGATCCAGGTCGCGCTTCTCCGCCATGCGCCGACGACGTGGAACGCCGAGCATCGCCTGCAAGGCCGCACCGACATCCCGATCTCGGATGACGGGCGCAGCAGCGCCGCCGCCTGGCGCCTGCCGCCTGAGATCGTCGACTTCGAAGCCTGGGCGAGCCCACTCACCCGCACCCGCGAGACCGCAGCGCTGCTCGGCCTCACGCCCCGGATCGACGAGCGCCTGATCGAATCCAGCTGGGGCGAATGGGAAGGCCAGATGCTGTCGGCACTCAAGCAGCAGCCGGGCTTCGTCGAGGCCGAGGGACGCGGCCTCGATCTCGCCGCACCCGGCGGCGAAAGCGTGCGCGAGGTGCAGGCGCGGCTGAAGGAGTGGCTCTCTTCTCTGACCCGGCCGGCGCTTGCCGTCACCCATAACGGCGTGCTGCGCGCCGCCTATGCGCTGGCCACCGGCTGGACAATGGTCGGCAAGCCGCCGGTGCGCATGGCGCCGGCCACCGTCCATCTCTACAGCTGGGACGGCACCGCCCTTCGCCTCGACCGCCTCAACCTGCCGCTGGTGCCGTGAGCCGCGTCCTCATCCACGTCCAGCATCTGCTCGGCATCGGCCATCTCCGCCGTGCCGCCCTGCTCGCCCGCGGTCTCGCCGCCGCCGGCCTCGACGTTGTCGTCGCCTCCGGCGGCATGCCGGTCCCGCGCCTCGACATCGGCGCCGCACGCCTGGTGCAGCTGCCGCCGGCACGCTCCGCCGACGAGACCTTCAAAATCCTGCTGGACGAGGACGGCCGGCCGATCGACGACGCCTGGCGCGCGCGCCGCCGCGATCGTCTGCTGGCGCTGTACGAGGAGACGCAGCCGGCCGCGTTGGTACTCGAGATGTTTCCCTTTGGGCGCCGCGCGCTGCGCTTCGAGCTGATCCCGCTGCTCGACCGCGCTCGCGCGACGACGCCGCGGCCGAAGGTCTTCGGCTCGGTCCGCGACATCCTCATCCACCGGCCGCGCGCCGACCGCGAGGCCGAGTTCCTGGAGACCGTCCGCACCCGCTTCGACCGCATCCTGGTCCATGGCGACCCCTGCCTGCTGGCGCTCGACGCCACATTCCCCTTGGCGCGCGAGATCGCCGACAAGCTCGCCTACACCGGATACCTGGTGGAGGTGCCCGCTGCCCGCGGCAGCGCCGACGGACCGGGCAAAGGCGAAGTCCTGGTCTCGGTCGGCGGCGGCGCCGTCGGCGAGGACCTGCTTCGCATCGCGGTGGCCGCGCGGCCGCTGACCGTGCTGAAGGATACGACGTGGCGGCTGCTGCTCGGCGGCAACCTGCCTCCGTCCTTGATGGGCGAACTCAAAGCGCTCGCGCCCGCCGACGTCGTCGTCGAGCCGGCGCGGCCGGACTTCGTCGAGATGCTGGGCCGCTGCCGGCTCTCCATCAGCCAGGCCGGCTACAACACGCTGATGGAGCTGATGGCCGTCGGATCGCGCGGCGTCGTCGTCCCCTTCGCCCGCGGCGCCGAGACCGAGCAGACCCAGCGCGCCGAACTGCTCGCCTCGCGCGGGCTGGTCGACACGGTGGCCGAGGCCGGGTTGACGCCCGAGCGTCTCGCCGAGGCGGTGAACCGCGCTGCTGCTCGCCCGAAGATGACGCCCGGTGCGATCGACCTCGGTGGACTCGCAAAGTCCGTTGCGCTCATTCGCGACGCGATCGGTTAGTCCCGCCCGCGCGTCGCCGCGATCATCTCCCCGATGACGCGGCCGGCGGCGTCCAGCACGCGGTCGTCGGAGCCGGGTTTGTGGAGCGCGATCGCCGTCTGGTAGGTGCGCATCGGGAACTCGTCGGCCGGCGGCAGGTATCCCAGCGAGCCGTTGGCGATGTTGAGGACCGCAATCTGCGTGTCCGGGAATCCTTGCCGGAGCCGGATCTGGAAATCCGTGTGCATCTCTCCCGGCAGCGCCACGACGAAGGCGTCGCCGAGCTGCCAGATGAGGAACGAGACGTCCATCTCGCGGTCGTCGCCGACGGACTGGCGGCGCAGCAGGGCGCGGTTCAGGCGCTCCGCCAGCGTACGGTCGGTGCAGGCCGCGATCTGCTGCGTGAGCTCGTCCCGGCTCGGCATGTCGGCGACCTCGAGACGCACGGTCACGCGGCGGACGGCGATTCTCCCATTGGTCGCCTGCGGCTGCTCTCGCCAGATCGCCAGCGGCGTCGCCGACTGCTCGGCGCCGGCAAAGACCAGGGCCATGCCAGGCGTCAGCATCGAGGTGAGCCCTGCCAGCGCCGCGAATCCCAATTCGCGGCCGTTCTTGTCGGCGATGGCGGGATCGGATTCATAGGCCCGGCGCGGCGCCATGTCGCCCGACGCGCCGTGCAGGAAGAGGCAGGGCGCGCCGCCGGTCTCCTTTTCCACCGTCTCGCGGAGCGCGCCGATGTAGTCGGGCGAAACCTTCGTGTTGCCGCCGCCGAGCGAGATCGGGTGACAGGCATAGTTGACCAGCGTGAACAGCACGCGCCCGGACGCATCGGCGGCACGGCCGATCAGCAGCGCGTCGTCGGCCTTGGTGTAGGGATTGAGGCCGCAGAGACTCTGCCCGTCCTCGGGCGAGGGGAAGTTGCGGTTGAAGGCGAGCTGGCAGCGACTGGTCGTCCACGTCAGCATCGCGGGCACCAGCGCCGCCCGCGCCTCGGCGACCAGGCGGATGCAGGTCTCGGTCACGTGCTGGCGGAATCCGGCGACGAGATGGCCGCCCGGCTTGTCGGCGAGGTCGAGGCTGATCAACGGCGCCGAGTGCGAATGGCTCGGCTGGATGATCAGCCGGTCCTCCTCCAGGCCGGTCGCTTTCAGCACGGCGAGACGGAGGCCGGTCTCGTCCTCCTTCGATCGCCACCAGCTGAGATCGAGGGTGACCAGCACCAGCGGGTTCCTGCCCTCGGCGTCGGCGAAGACCGCGCAGGTCATGACCATCGGCCGGCGCACGCCGGATGGCACGTCATGCTTGGCACTGCCCCAGAGCCGGAAATAGATACCGGCCGGCGGCGTGATGTCGCCGCGGGCGACCCCGGCTTGGCCGCCGAACTCGCATGACCGCAGGACGTGCTGCTGCTTTGCCCGCGAGGCGGGCGCATCACCGAACATGGATCAGAAGTCTCCGCGATACTGTTTCGCGGAGACCTTAGTCCTGGCGCGGCAGCCGGTCGAGCGGCTGCGAGGTCGCGAGCTGCTTCGGCGTCGGCGCCAGGTCCTTGGGCAGGTCGGCGACCTCGCGGATCAGCTTGGCCAGGATGGCGTTCTTGAATTCGGCGAAGGTCTCGATCCCGAGCACGAAGGCGCCGGGGCCGCCGATGACATGGTCCTGGTAGTGGACATCGAGGATGCCGTCGTCGGTCAGGATGGCGAGACCGTTGATGACGATGCCTTTCAGCACCGCGGCGTCGCGGGCGAAGCCGGCGGGACGGCCGGCATTGTTGTGGCCGTCGCCGGAGACGTCGATCACCCGGCGATCGGCGGCGTAGCCGCTGGTCTCGATCAAGCGGACCCCGGCATCTATGGCGCCCGAGATCGAGGTGCTGCGGCCGCCGAAGATGCGGCGGGGCGAACGTTCGACCACGTCCGCCAGCGCCCGAGAGGACTCGCGGCCATCGACCACGGTCCACGGCACCACCTGGGCCTGGGCGGACGCGCCTGCCCATTCCAGCAGCGTGACCGCGATCTTGCGCTCGCGGCCACCGACGATGGCGGCGATCAGGCGCGGGTCGCGGAACGCGGCGGCATAGCCGTGGCGCTGGAGCAGGAACTCCTCGACGTCGATCGAGCCGGAGACGTCGACCGCGAGCACCAGCGCCAGATCGACCTTCTCCTCCGCCCGGGCACCGGTACCGCCGAGCAGGAGGATCAGGACGAGGGCGAGGCGCGCGCGCAATCGGCCTAGCCGGTCGCCGGCGCCGGCGGGATCTCGGGCACCGGCTCGGCGGCGCGCGCGGCGAGCAGCGCCGGCGGCCGGTCGATGCGCTGGATGCGCGGCGGGACTTTCCATTCGAGCGCGTCGAAGGCGCTGCAGTTGCCGCAGGCCGGGCTCCATCCGGTCGCCTGGGCGCCGCAGGCCGAGCACACCCAGACCGGGTCGGCCTCGGCCGCCTGCATGCGCTCGAGCCAGGCGCGGGCCGCCTCGGCATCGGCGTGCTCCTCACGCTCGACCCGCGCCATCAGCCGGATCACGCGCGGCGTCGGCCGGGATGCCAGATCCTGGAGCTGGCGGCGGGCCTCGCCCCAGAGATGAGCGTCGAGCGCCGCCTCGGCCAGCGCCAGCCGGCTCTCGCGATGATCGCCCTGCGACTGGATCAGGCGCTGCAGCCAGCGCATGCGGTCGAGCGGCGGCGCCTCGGCCTTGAGGCCGAGCCAGGCACGCGAGATGTCGGGGTGGGGCGCCGCATTCCAGGCGCGTTCCAGCGTCTTGATCGCCTTGCGCTCGGCCCCGGCGGCGGCATGCAGGCGCGCCAGCGCGACCGCGGCCGGCGTGAATCCGGGCGTCAGCTCGATCGCCTCGGCCAGGAGGTGCTTGGCCTCGCCGTCATCGGAGGTTTCCTCGGCGAGCGCGGCCAGCAGCGCCGTCCGCGCCCGGCGCGCCTCGTCCTTGTTGATGGCACCGCGGCCGGCGGCATCCGCCAGCGTCGCCATCGCCGGCCGCCATCTCTTCCCTTCCGCCTGCAGCGCGAAGGTCTGCTTCAAGAGCCAGGGCGCCTGCGGCTTCAGCTGCAGCGCGCGCTCGGCCAGCGCCAGCGCCTGCTCGCGGTTGCCGTCGCGAAGCGCCTTGGTCAGCAACCCGCGCAAGCCTAGGAACTCGGTCGCCGGATCGGCGCGCATCGCCTGGAACTGGCGCTCGGCCTCGGCCTCGTCGCCGGAGAGCTGGGCCGCCTGGGCGGCGAGCAGCCGGGTCAGCGGCGGCTCGTCGAGCAGCCCGCTCGCCTTGCGGGCGAGGCGCCTGGCCTCGGCCGCATCGCCGGCGGCGACCGCGGCGAGCCCGCGCCCGAGCGCCTCGTATCCCGCCTCGCGGCGGCGCTCGCGGCGGGCCTCGACATATTCGCCCGGCGCCCGCCGCAGCCAGCGCCAGAGCCCGCGCAGCACCGCCAGCACCCAGGCGAGCGCCAGCACCATGACCACCAGCATCGCCGCCGAGGTCTCCAGCCGCCACCCCAGCCAGTCGACGCGGACCTCGCCCGGCCGCTCGGCGAGCCAGATCGCCGCGGCGACCAGCAACGCCAGCTGGATGAGATAGAGAAGGGCGCGGCGCATGGCTAGGAGCCTGTCTGAGTCATGGCCACGGCCTCAATTGCGAAGCGCGGCTGCGAGGGCGCGAAGCGGGCGCGACGGCGATGCTGGACGCATCGCCGAGCGCCCGCGACAAAGCCATCGTCCCGCGCTTCGCAACCCGAAGGGCCGTCGCCACGAGGGCTTGGGCGTCGTCGAGCGGCGCTC
>CAMBVS010000048.1 GCA_945871425.1 Rhizobium sp. Q54
AGACCAACCATCGTGGACGGCATCTTCGACGTCGTCTTCTGCTGCGAGCGCATCGCTCAAATCGATCTGCACTCGAACACTCAAAACTAATCGTGCAACCTGTCCACCATGTCCCCGAACAACCGTCCACCATCTCCCCGGTCCATACAATCTGCCGGGAGAGGGGGCACGAGCCGCGCGACTGAGAGATGGCCTCTGGCACAGCCGCCCGTCGTCTCCACCTCGCTGCGCGCCGCCTCGCCGCGCTGGATCTCGCCGAACGCGGGCTGAAGCGGCGGCCCGACGACCGGGCCTGCCTCGCCTGGCGCGCCGATCTCCTGAAGGCGCTCGATCTGCCGCATGACACTGCGGCCCGGCGGGCGGGCGGAGCCGGCGTCGACCTGGCGGAAGCCTGCCTCGATCCCTTCGCGGAAATCGGACTGCCACCGATCGAGAGCGCGGCACTGTATCTCGCCCAGTTCGATCCGGAGATCGATGACGCGCGCCTGGTCGAGGCGCATCGGGCCTGGGGCAGGCGGAACGCCGATCCCTTACCGCGACATTCGCATGCGCCCACCGCGCCCGAGCGTCTCCGCATCGGCTACGTCTCGGCCGATCTCGGCCGCCACCCGGTCGGCCGGCTCCTGCTCGACGTGCTGCCGGCGCATGATCGCGACGCCTTCGACATCCATGTCTATTCCGACCGGCTGGCCGAGGACGATGTAACGAAACACCTGCACGAGGGCTGCGCCTGGCATCGGACCGCCGATCTCGACGACGAGGCTCTCGCCGCCCGCATCCGAGACGACGGCATCGATGTGCTGGTCGATCTTGCCGGCCATACCTGGGACAACCGGCTGCCCGCCTTCGCGCGGCGGCCGGCGCCGGCGCAGGTCTCCTTCCTCGGCTACGGCGCCACCATCGGCATGGCGGCCATGGACGCGGTGCTCTCGGACCCCTGGGAGGCGCCGACCGACGCCCATTTCACCGAAGCCGTCATCCGCCTGCCGTCGGGACGCCTGGCGCCGCCGAAACTCGTCTCGCGGGTTCCGCGCTCGGGCCCACCGGTCTTCGGCTCCCTGAACAAGCTGGTGAAGCTGTCGCCCCCCACGATCGCCCTCTGGGCAAGGCTGCTCAGCCAGGTGCCGGAAGCGCATCTCTTCCTGCAGTCGTCGGGTCTCGAACGACCGGAGATCCGGCGGCTGACGGTCGAGGCGTTCGCCGCCTTTGGCGTCGCCGAGGAGAGGCTGGAGCTGCGCGGATCGATGCCCGACGGGGAGCATTTGCAGGCCTATCGCCGGATCGACGTCGCCCTCGACCCGTTTCCCTTCGCCGGCGGCGTCACCACCTGCGAGGCGTTGTCCTCGGGCGTGCCAGTGGTGGCGCTCGCCGGCAACCGGCCGCTGGCGCGCCAGTCGCGCTCGGTGCTGGCGCGGTCGGGCCTGGGCGACCTGATCGCCGCCGATGCCGATTCCTATCTGCAATTCGCCGCCGAGGCGGTGGGGCGCAGCCTGTCGGCGACCGAACCTGTGCCGGTCCAGGCGCGCGAGCTGGAAGCGGCCTATCGTCAGCTCGTCGCGAAGCGCCGCGGCTCCAGCCCTGAGTGAAACCAAGTGATGAAGCCGACGATGTCGTAGACCGGCAGCCCCAGCGCCTCCCGCAGCGCCGCCGAATAGGGCGCCATGTTGGTGCATTCCAGCACCAGCGCGCCGACCTCCGGATGCCCGGCGACGAGCGCACGGCCGGCGTCAAGCAGATCCTGCTCGGCGGCCGCGACGTCGAGACGCTCCTCGTTGCCGATCAGCACACGCGTGAACTCCCGCCCGCCTTCGGTGCCCATCACTGGCGTATCCGCAGGCGCACCCGCGGCCTTCAGGTGATCGGCGGTGAGCGACCGCGCATCGACCGTCAGGACGCCGACGCGTTTTCCCGGCGGCAGCAGAGCCTGCGCCATCGGGATCTGCATGAGGCTGGACGTCGCGACCGGCACCCTCACCCGCGCGGCGATCTCCGCCTGGAACAGCGAGAGGAAGCCGCAATTGGTGGTGATGCCGTCGGCGCCTGTTCGCACCAGCTCCTCGGCTGCGCCGAGAAACGCCGGCAGCAACCCCTCGGCGCGATTCCGCACCACCCGCTCCGGGGAGGCGCCCGGGATGACCTTGTAGAGGACGGGGAAGGGCCAGGTGCGGGCATTGCCCATGTCTCCGGGAATGCGCGGGAAGCGCGCCTCCAGCATCAAGATGCCGAGGCTTGCGCCGTAGATCGCCTTGCCGCCGGTCGCGACGGTCACGCCACCCACTCGGAGACGGGGGCCCGGGCGTCCTGCAGCGGCTGCGAGATGACGTCGACCAGGGTCGGCCCGTCGGTCTCGACCGCCCGCTTCAGCGTCGCGGCAAGTTCGGTTGGGTCCTCGACCTTCCAGGCCTTGAGGCCGAAGGCCTCGGCGACGCGGGCGTGATCGGTGCGGTCGAAATCGACCGAGAAGTAGCGGGCGCCGAAGCCGCTCTTCTGTCCGGCCTTGATCCAGCCGAAGACGGCATTGGAGACGACGACGAAGGTGATCGGCAGCTTGAGCCGGACCACCGTCTCCATCTCGCCGGCGGTGAAGCCGAAGCTGCCGTCGCCCATCACCGCGACCACCTTCCTGTCCGGCCGCCCGACCTGGGCGCCGACCGACGCCGACATGGCGTATCCCAGCGCGCCGTGGGCGCGGTTGGTGATGAAATGCCGGCCGGTCTGCCTTGTCTCGTAGTAGGCGGAGAAGTAGGGGCAGGGGGTGCCGGGATCGGCGACGACGATCGCGTCTTCCGGCAGCACCGATTGCAGCGCGGCGATCAGCCGCTCCGGACGGATCGGCGTCTCGGTCGATCGCGCCAGCTCCTCGAACGACGCGCGCTTCCTCGCCTTCAGCGCGGCGAGGACCGCGCGCGGATCGTTGCCGGTCCTGTGCCCGGCGAGAGCGGCGGCGAGGGCCGCGAGCACCAGCCTGGCGTCACCGGCAATGGCAGCATCCGTGCGGTAGTTGACGCCGATGGTGGCCGGGTCGACGTCGATATGGACAATCTTCGCCTTGCCCGGCGTCGGGTGCCGCCAGCGCTCGGTGGTGACCGAGCCGGCGCGGCAGCCGACGAACATCACCAGGTCGGCGGTCTCGATCGCCTCCCGCGTCTCGACCGTGCCGCCGTTGGAGCCGACGACGCCGACCGCGAGCGGATGGGTCTCGGCGATGGCGCCCTGGCCGGAGACGGTGGTGGCGACCGCGGCGCCGATCGCCTCGGCGACCGCCTGCAGCTCGGTCTCGGCGCCGGCGATGACCACGCCGCCGCCGCAGATGAAGACCGGCCGCCTGGCGCTTTTCAGCAGCGCCGCGGCCTCGGCGATCGCCGCGGGGTCGGGTCCGAGACGGCGGGCGGGATAGGCGCCGAGCGCGCCATCGGCCCAGATCTCCGTTTCGTCCACCGGCTCCTTCTGCACATCGAAGGGGAAGCTCAAATGCGCGGCTCCCGGACGCCCGGTGGTCATCTGGGTGAAGGCGGCGCGGACGTAGCGTGGCAGCTTGCCGGCGCGGTCGATCACGCGGGTGAACTTGGCGAGCGGGCGGAACAGGGCTTCCTGGTCGAGCTCGGTCAGCGCGAAGCGGCCGCGGGACGTCGTCGCCACGTCGGTGGTGATGGCGAGAACGGGGATCGAGGATTCGTTGGCCTCGACCACGCCCGGCAGGATGTAGGTGGCGCCGCCGCCGCTCGGTCCCTCGCAGACGCCGACCCGGCCGGTGACGCGGGCATAGGCATCCGCCATGTAGGCGGCCGAGCGCTCGTCGCGGGAAAGGATGTGGCGCATCGAGCCGCCGATGCGCTGGAAGGCGTCGTAGAAGGGCAGGCTGGTGTCGCCGCAGAGCCCGAAGACATGGCGCACGCCATGCGCCTCGAGCATCCGCACCATCGCCTCGGCGCCGGAGAGCTGGTTGGTCGACATGAGTTCAGACCACCTGGAAGCCGTGGACGAAGGGATCGCGGTCGTCGACGAAGATGGTGTTGAGGCCGGTGACCCGGGCCCAGCCTTTGACCGAGGGGATGATGGCCTTGTAGGTGCCGACCTTCGTCTCTTGCTCGACGCGGCCTTCGAACTGACTGCCGATGATGCTCTCGTGCACGAAGCTCTCGCCGACCTTCAGCTTGCCCTTGCCGGCGAGCTGGGCGATGCGGGCCGAGGTGCCGGTGCCGCAGGGCGAGCGGTCGATCGCCTTGTCGCCGTAGAAGACGGCGTTGCGGCCGTTCGAGCTGTTGAGCGTCGGCTTGCCCGTCCACTGGATGTGCGAGAGGCCCTTGATCGCCGGGTTCTCCGGGTGGACGTAGCTGCCGGTCTCGTTCAGGCGCTGGCGCAGCTTCGGGCTCATGCGGACGAGGTCGGCGGCAGTGAAGTCCGCCATGTCGCGGAAATTCTCCTGCGGCTCGACGATGGCGTAGAAGTTGCCGCCATAGGCGACGTCGACCTTGAGGGGGCCGAGCTCGTCGGATTCGACCGTCACGCCCTCGGCATAGAGGAAGGACGGAACGTTGGTGAGCTTCACCCAGTCGACGTTGGGACCGTTCTGTCCGTATTCGGCGATCACCAGCCCGGCCGGCGTGTCGAGCCTGAGCGTGCCGGGCGTCCTCGGGGTCACAAGGCCGCGCTCGATCGCCACCGTCACCGTGCCGATGGTGCCGTGGCCGCACATCGGCAGGCAGCCGGAGACCTCGATGAAGACGATGCCGAGATCGCAGTCCTCCCGCGTCGGCGGATAGAGCAGGCTTCCGGACATGACGTCGTGGCCGCGCGGCTCGAACATCAATGCCTTCCGGATCCAGTCCCAGTCGGCCAGGAACTCGAGCCGGCGCTCGCTGGCGCTCCGGGCTTTCAGGGGCGGTTGGCCGCCGGCGACCACCCGGACCGGATTGCCGCAGGTATGGGCGTCGACGCAGAAGAAGGTGTGCTGCATGGGCTGAGAGCCTATCTGAGCGATGGCCTTGGCCTCAACCGTCGCGGTAGTCTTCGTCCCCATGGTCCTGCACAAGAACGTCGCCGTCATCGGTGCCGGCGTCATCGGCACCTGTATCGCCGCCAAGCTGGTCGAGGACGGCCACGGCGTCACCCTGATCGACCCGCTGGAGCCGGGCCGCGCCACCTCCTACGGCAATGCCGGCGGCATCGCCGCGACCGGGGTGGTGCCGCTGTCGATGCCGGGCACCATCCGGAAGGTTCCGGGCTGGCTCGCCGACCCGCTGGGGCCGCTGACCATCCGCTGGTCCTACCTGCCTCAGCTGGCCCCGTGGCTCTGGCGCTTCTGGCGGGCCGGGACTCCGGCCAAGGTCGAAGCCCAGGCCGATGCGCTGGCCTCCCTCCTGAAGCGCACCTACACCGACTGGGATCCGTTGTGGAAGGCGTCCGGGCTCGACACGCTGGTCAAGCGCGACGGCTGCCTCCGTCTCTACGAGAGCAAGGCCGACTACGAGGCCGAGGCCGGCGAGTGGAAGCTCCGGCGCGACCGCGGCATCCGCGTCGAGGTGATCGACCGCGCCGAGATCCGCCAGCTCGAGCCGAGCGTGGCGCCGATCTTCGAGATGGCGGTCCTGATGCCCGAATGGAACTGGGTGCTCGATCCGCACCGGATCGTGACCGGCGTCGCCGACTATGCCCTCGGTCGCGGGCTCAGGAGCTGGCGCGGCAAGGCCGTCGGCATTCGCACCGGCGCCGGCGGCGTCGATGGCGTGGTGACCGATACCGGCGTGGTGCCGTGCGATGCGGTGGTCGTCGCCGCCGGTGCCTGGAGCCACGAGGCCGCGCGCTGGTTCGGCTCGACGGTTCCGCTGGAGACCGAGCGCGGCTATCACATGACCCTGCCGAAGCCCGGCGTCGAGGTCCGCCATACGCTCAATCTCGGCGGCTGGGTGATGACGCCGATGCAGATGGGCCTGCGCCTGGCCGGCACCGTCGAGCTCGCCGGGCTGCATGCGCCGCCCAACTGGAAGCGGGCCGATATCCTGGTGGAACGGGCGAAGCGTATCCTGCCCGGGCTGGACGCGACCGACGGCAGCCCGTGGATGGGCCACCGGCCGTCGCTTCCGGACTCGCTGCCGGTGATCTCGGTGAGCCCGCACCACAGGAACGTCTTCTTCGCCTTCGGCGCCTCGCATCTCGGGCTGACCGAGGGTGCCACCACCGGCGCGCTGATCGCCGATCTGGTCGCCGGGCGCACGCCCGCGATCGACATGAGCCCCTTCCGTATCGACCGGTTTTGATGAGCCTGATCGGACCCGGCGAGCCGCCGCCCTTCGAGATCGTCTCGCCGGACGCGCCGGCGCCGTTCCTGCTGATCTGCGATCATGCGAGCAACCGGGTACCGGCGTCGCTCGGCGACCTCGGCGTGCCGAAGCCCGCTTTCGACATGCATGTCGCCTGGGACATCGGCGCTGCCGACGTGGCGCATCATCTGTCGCGGCGATTCAACGCGACTCTGATCCACACCAATTACTCGCGGCTTGTGATCGACTGCAACCGCCGGCCGGACTCGCATAATCTCTGCCCACCGACGAGCGACGGCGTCGAGGTGCCGGCAAATTGCGACCTGCCGAAGGGCGAGCGGCAGCGCCGCCTCGACCTGCTGCACCGCCCCTATCACGATGCGGTCGAGGCCTGGATCGCCGACCGGCGGACGTCCGGCCACGTGCCGGCGATCGTCTCGATCCACAGCTGCACGCCGGTCATGGCCGGATTCCATCGCCCCTGGCATCTCGGCATCCTCTGGAACAGGGATGAGCGTATCGCGCGGCCGCTGATCCAGCGCCTCTCCCTCGACACCTCGATCTGCGTCGGCGACAACCAGCCCTATACCGGGAAGACCCAGAGCGGCTACTCGATCCCCTTCCATGCCGAGCGCAACCGGCTGCCGCATGTGATGGTCGAGATCCGCCAGGACCTGATCGGCACCAGGGCGGAGGCCGAGCGCTGGGCCGACATTCTCGGCGACGCGCTGGCACCGATCCTGGCCGATCCCGGGCTCTACCGGTTGTTCGGCTGACGTCGACGCTTGCCGCCGACTCCCGTCGATGGGAGTATCCGGCCAATGCAACAACGACGGGCGGTCATTGCGGCCGGCTCGTGTCTCGGGAGTTGAAGCGCCATGAAGTCACGCATCGCGGGCCTCGCGCTCGCGGGTCTTGCCGTCGTCGGCCTCGCCGGACCGGCCGCCGCCCAGTCCGTTCTCAAGCTGGTGCCGAATTCCGATCTGAAGCTGCTGGATCCGGTGTTCACGCCGGAAGGCATCACCGTCCAGCACGGGCTGATGATCTACGACACGCTGTTCGCCTGGGACGAGGCGCTGGCGCCGAAGCCGCAGATGGTGGGCGGGCATACGGTCTCCGCCGACAAGCTCACCTATGTCTTCACGCTTCGCGACGGCTTGGCCTTCCATGACGGCCAGAAACTGACCTCGAAGGACGTCGTCCAGTCGCTGAAGCGCTGGATGGCGCGCGACGTGCTCGGCCAGAAGCTGCGCGACCAGACGGCTGCGATCGAGGCGACCGACGACAAGACCATCACGCTCAAGCTGAAGAAGCCGTATCCCTGGGTCGAGTTCTCACTCGCATCCGCCAGCGGCAATCCGCCGGTGATCATGCGCGAGAAGGATGCGCTGACCGATCCCGCCAAGGCGGTGACCGAGGCGGTCGGCTCCGGCCCCTTCGTCTTCGCTGCCGCCGAATGGGTTCCGGGATCGAAGGTCGTCTACAAGAAGAACACCGCCTATGTGCCCCGGACCGACACGCCGAGCGGGCTCGCCGGTGCCCGTGTGGTCAAGGTCGACCGGGTCGAGTGGCATGTGAACCCCGATCCGACCACGGCAGGTGCTGCGTTGGTCAAGGGCGAGGTCGATCTCTACATCGCGCCGCCGCCGGACATCGTGCCGGTGCTCCGGCGCTCGAAGGACGTCGTGGTCGACTCGCGCGTGCCCGACTACATGGGCGTGCTGCGCATGAACCACACCTTCCCGCCCTTCAACGACGTGCGCGCCCGCCAGGCGCTGGCGCTGATGATCGACCAGAAGGACTACCTGACGGCGGCCTTCGGCGGCGTCGGCCGGGAATGCTTCTCGATCTTCACCTGCTCAGGCCCCAGCCAGTCGACGGCCGGGGCGGCGCCGTTCATGAAGCCGGACCTCGCCAAGGCGAAGCAGCTCATGCTGGACGCCGGCTACAAGGGCGAGAAGATCATCCTGATCGGCGCCGGCGACCAGGCCGTGCACAACTCGATCGCCCAGATCACCGCCGACAAGCTGAAGTCGATCGGCCTCAACGTCGACCTGCAATTGACCGACGTCGCCTCCATGGCCGGACGCCGCTCCAAGCGCGAAGCGCCGGGCGAGGGCGGCTGGCACATCTTCCAGACCGTGCTCGACACCGCGACGCTGGGATCACCGATGACCAACTATGCCAGCAACACCGCCTGCGGCGCCAAGAACTGGCCGGGCTGGCCCTGCGACGACGAGGTCGAGAAGCTGCGGGACGCCTTCATCTTCGCCCCCGACGACGCCAGCCGGAAGGCGGCGCTGGATGCGCTGCACGCGCGTCTCTGGCAGACGATCCCCTACCTCAACACCGGACAGTACCAGCGCCCCTCGGCCTGGCGCACCAACGTCACCGGCATGCTGAAGGGGGCGACCACGGTGTTCTGGAACATCGAGAAGAAGTAGGTCGCGCACGACCCCTCACCCCAACCCCTCTTCTGGTGGGAGAGGGATTCCGAGTTGCGGATCCAGCCACATCGACGAGTCTCATCGGGCTGGATCCGCCCGTCTCATCCTGCTACAACGACCACGGCCACAGTGGGAGGCAAGCGCCCGTGAGCGAGATACTTACGAAAGACGCGCTGCGCTTCCTGGCGAGCCTCGAGCCAAAGTCCGTTGATCTCGTCATATCCTCGCCGCCGTACTTCATGGGGAAGGAATATGACACGTCAGGCAGCGTTGCCGACTTCATCGCGGTTCACGAAAAGCTCTTAGAGGCGCTTGTTCGCACTCTGAAACCCGGCGGCAGCATCTGCTGGCAGGTTGGCCATCATGTCATGAAGAACGTCGAGATTCCGCTGGATGCCCTTGTCTATGGCGTCTTCTCCAAGTCGCGCTCTCTGAAGCTGCGAAACAGAATCGTGTGGACCTTCGGTCACGGTGAACACTGCCACCGGCGTTTCAGTGGACGGCATGAAACCGTGCTTTGGTTCACCAGAGGTAACCGATACCGCTTCGATCTTGATGCGGTACGCGTGCCGCAGAAGTATCCCGGCAAGAGGCACTATAAGGGGCCCAATCGCGGCGAACCGTCTGGCAATCCACTCGGCAAAAATCCCGGTGACGTTTGGGAGATCCCGAACGTGAAGGCCGGTCACGTTGAGAAAACCGATCATCCTTGTCAGTTTCCTGTAGCCCTGGCCCAGCGGCTTGTTAAGGCGCTGTGCCCCGCGCGGGGGCTCGTGATTGACCCGTTTGTTGGATCCGGCTCTACAGCCATTGCCGCGGTGCTTGAGGGGCGAAAGTTTCTTGGTTGCGACCACAACTCAAAGTACGCAAAGATGGCTCGCGCACGCCTCAAGGAACTTCGGGCTGGCACCTTGCGTATCCGACCGCTCGATCTTCCAGTTCAGACGCCATCCCCCAACGACGCGGTGGCAAGAATACCGGCACAGTGGCTTCGCGCTTCTGACGTGAGGGCTGACCATGACTGAGAAAATTGAGGCGGATGCGAGGCCGGAGAAGCGGCTCTTCGTCTCACTGATTACGCGAGATATCTCTCTTGCCGACGCATTCCTTGACCTTCTCGACAACTCGATCAACGCCGCCATAGAGCCGTTAGCATCGCGCTTGAAGACGGCGGATGACTACCAACGCTTGCTGGCGGACACGAAGCTTAGTGCGAAGGTGAAGATCGATCTGACGATCGGCTCAACGAAAATTGTCGTGCGAGATACGGCGGGGGGCATTTCAGCAGACACCGCCAAAAGGCACGTCTTTCGATTCGGGCGAGATGATGATGCGTCTGCGCATGAATCAGATCGGCTAAGCGTCTATGGCATTGGTCTCAAGCGTGCGCTGTTCAAGTGCGGCAACAAAATCGAGATTGTGTCCGATCATCGCGACGGCGGTTTCGAGCTAAAGGAGAATGTCCGGCGATGGGCTGCGGAAAAGCAGGAACAGTGGCACTTCGATATCACTCCCAGAAAGCCAGCGAAGAACGACCTTGGTACCCGCATCACGATAACGGAGCTGCACGATGATGTTGTGCGCCGATTGGATGATGGATTGTTCCTTCCGCAGCTTCGAGAAAAGATCGCGAGCACCTACTCCTATTTCATAGGGCGCATCGTTGAGATTTCCGTGAATGGTAAGGACGTGGAAAAGGAGTCATTTGAGATTGGGGAAAACTACACGAGCGAGAAGTTCCAGAGCGGCAAAGTGTCGTGCAATATCGCGGCAGGAATCGCCTCTACTAAGGGAGAGGTGTTTCGTGACCGTACTGCCGGTTGGTTCGTTTTCTGCAACGGCCGGACGGTCCTATACGCCGACAAATCACAACTGACCGGTTGGGGGGCGGGCGCCGCGTTGCCGATTTTCCAGCCGAAGCACCGCCCGTTCTTGGGAACAGTTTTTTTCGTTTCGACGGATACGGAAGCGCTTCCCTGGACGACCACAAAGGGATCAATCAATGAGGAAAGCGCCGTGTGGCAAGAGGCACGGCGCCACATGGTTAAGGTCGGTCGGGTGATCACGGGCTTCCTCGATGGTCGGTATACCGAGGACAGCGCAGGAATTGCGCCTTCAGATCTTCAAAGCGTATCGGGGACCGGAATGAGCGTCCTTACGGCCGCAGTTGCAAGAACACGACAGTTCAAACCGCCCAAGGCTGCCCGTCCGAAAACGGTAAAAATTCAGTACGACGCTAACGTTGCCGACGTACACAGGATTCAAAATTATCTCCGTCGCTCCAGCATGAGCGGGTCAGATGTCGGGCGCTACACGTTTGACTATTTCTTGAAGAACGAAGTTGGCGAGGACAAATGAAGGAGTCGACGGCGAAATTCATCGCTTACAGTTTGCGACCCGCGAAGCAGACTGAGCGCCGGCTTCTGTTGGATTTTTTGAAATGCGCCAACGAGCCCGGCGCCTCGGTGTCCGAGTATCGCTATGTCGGTATGGGCGGGACAATGTTTTATGACTTTCACTTGCTGCATCGCTTTCTAGGCGTCAGTCGAATGATAAGCCTGGAGCGAGATTCCGAAACGCACCCGCGTTCGCGGTTTAATTGCCCGTTCGAGTTCATCGCCGTGAAGAATGAGACGGTCGCAAGCTTCTTGGCCAACGACACTGACAACGCGAGGACTATCTACTGGCTGGACTATGACGACGGTCTCGGGCCGGACATCGCTGCGGACATCACATCCTTGGGGACAAGAGTGACCGTCGGCGGGTTTGCGTTCGTTACGGTTTGCGCTCATCCGCCCGGCATTTTAGGAAAGCAAACCAGAGATCAGAGATTGGAATCCTTCCAAGAGAGTCTTGGGGGTCTTGCAGCCGGACTCACCGCCGATGATATGGAGATCGCCAATTTCCCGGCGACGGTTCACCAAATACTTTTGGCGGCGTTCACCAACGCGTTTTCATCTCGGTCGGATGGGGTTTTTCAATCGCTGTTCCGAGTTGAATACAAAGACTCTGTTCCAATGGTTACGGTCGGCGGTTGCTTTACCTCGCAGGGGCACGCCAAAGGCTTCTCGGACAGGGTGCGCACCGACCTTCCGTTTCTGATGGGGAGTCAGCCCTATAAGATCCGGAACCTGAACTTAACTGACCGCGAGAGGGTGCTCTTTGACATGGCCGTCACGACGGCAGGTGGCGCCTCCCAGCACGAAAAATCGCTCAAGGCCCTTGGCTTCAGGAAGCGGGACTTTGATGCTTATCGCGATCTAATCCGGTTCCTACCGCGATATCATGAGAGCATCATCTGATGGCAACCAAGGAGCGATCAGCTCGCGACGTTGAGTCGCTCAGCGATGAAGAGACGGCTCGGCGCCGTGATGGGACAATCCGACGAATAATGACGCGCGGCGGGCCTTGCTTCTAGCAAGTACGAGTCGGTTCGACCGTGGTAAAGGCAGTCGCGCACTTTACAGGGGGAAAAATGGTACGACGACCACCCGAGACAAGTGGGCGCAAACTAAACAAGAAGTGGGGCATTGGCGCGCAGCACGCGCTCTATCACAGGGAAGGAACTTGGTTCCATGTCTTGGAGCGGTTCCCCGGTGCGTTATGCGACCCGCATGGGTTCATCCAGTTCGAGAGCAAGCAGGCCCTGAAGAACTATCCCGGTATCGTTATCCATGAGGAAACGAACACGACCAGAGTGTCATCCGGTATTGCTGCGCTGCGCGATTACGTCAGGCGCGAGCCGTAAATATTTAAACTGAGACAGCGCTGGCGGATCCGCCCATTTTTACAGCGCCGATACTCCAAGTGCATAATTCCCCCCACCGGGAGGGGGTGAGGGGCCTCACTTCGTCTCGATCAGCGCATCCACCGCGAGTGCGCCCGTCTCCCGCACGATGAACGGATTGACGTCGATCGACTGAAAACGCCCGGCATTGGACGCTGCATAGACCGAGAGTGCTACGAGCGCCTTCGCCAGCGCCTCCTGGTCCAGCTTCGGCTTGCCGCGGGCGCCGTCGAGAAGCGGGAAGCCCTTGACCTCGCGGATCATCGCCCGCGCCTCGTCGAGGCCGAAGGGGGCGACGCGGAAGGTCACGTCCTTCAGCACCTCGGCGAAGATGCCGCCGAGACCGAACATCACCACCGGGCCGAAAGAGGCATCATGGACGACGCCGAGGATGGTCTCGGCGCCGCCTGTGATCATCGGCGCCACCAGGCAGCCGTCCAGCTTCGCCGCCGGCTTGGCGTTCCTGGCGCGATCCATGATGTCGGCGAAGGCCGCGCGCACGGCCGCGGCATCGGCGAGGTCGAGGCGGACGCCGCCGACCTCGGTCTTGTGCAGAATGTCGGCGGACGCGATCTTCAGCACCACCGGATAGCCCAAGCTCGCCGATGCGGCGACAGCCTCGTCGGCGGTGCGCGCGAGCGATTCCGGCGCGACGCCGATACCGGCCGAGGCCAGCAGCGCCTTGGCTTCGGCCTCGCCGAGGGATGCTCCTTTCGGGATCGGCTTGGCCGAGACGGGAAGGGCAGGCGGCGGCGAGCCGGCACCGCGGGCGAAGCTCTTGCCGAAGCGGTTGAGCGCGGCGATCGCCATCACCGCGCGGCTCGGGTCCTCGAAGCAGAGGTATCCCGCAGCTTCGTATTCCTGCGTCATCTCCGGCGTCGCCAGCATGCAAAGCACGAGCAGGCGCCCGGGGAAGTCGGCGGTCGCCTTGGCCAGCGCATCCTTGAGCTTGGCCCCGGTCTCGCGGTTGCGCGGGATCGCGGTGACGAAGACGGCGATGGCGCCGTAACCGCCCTCGGCGAGCAGCGTCCGGGTGAACTCGGTCACCAGGCTCATGTCGTTGAAGAACTGGGCGGTGGTGTCGACGGGGTTCCTGACCGCGGCGAAGGGCAGGATCGCCTTCAGGCGCGCCTGGGCGGCATCTGGCATCGGCGCAACGTCCAACCCGTAACGCTCGGCCGCGTCCGCCATCAGCACGCCGGCGCCGCCGGAGATGGTGACGATGCCGAAGCGGTTGGTCTCCGGGAAGATGCCGCGGGTCGCGGCATAGACCACGTCCAGCATCTCCTCGGTGGTCTCGGCCCGATGCACGCCGAGCTGCTTCAAGGCCGCGTCGTAGACCACGTCGGAACCGGCGAGCGAGGCCGTGTGAGAGACCGCGGCGGCGGCACCGACCGCCGAGCGGCCGACCTTCATCATCACCACCGGCTTCTTCGCGGCCCGTGCGCGTTCGAGCGCGCTCATGAAGCGGTCGCGGTCCTTGATGCCTTCGACATAGGCGGCGATCACCTTGGTGTCGGGATCGTCGGCGAAATAGGCGATGGTGTCGGCGACGTCGACGTCGCAGTCGTTGCCGGTGGTGAGCCAGCAGCTCATGCCGATGTTGCGGTCGCGGGTCAGCACGAAGAGATGGCTGCCATAGGCGCCGGACTGGCTGACCATGCCGACGACGCCGGGCTTGGGATGGCCGTGATCGAGGGATGCGGTGAAGGTCGGCGCATAGCCGTGGCGCGCGTTGAAGAGGCCGAGACAGTTCGGCCCGACGATGCGGCAGCCGGTCTCTGCGGCGATCTTGACCAGGCGGTCCTGCCAGATCCTGCCCTGATCGTCGGCCTCGGCGAATCCGGCGGAGAAGATGACGGCGGCGCGGGTGCCGCGCCTGGCCGCACTCTCGACCGCATCGCAGACGGCAGGTGCCGGCACCGCCACGATCAGGCACTCCGGCGCCTCTGGCAGCTCGTCCAGCGTCTTGAAGGCCGGAAGCCCCTGGATGGTGCCGCCCTTGGTGTTCACGGGCCAGATCGGGCCGGGGAAGCCGCCTTCCTTGAGATAGCGGATCGGCCGGCCGCCGATGCGGGACGGATCGTTGGAGGCGCCGAGGACCGCGACCGAGCGCGGCCAGAAGAGCGACCGGAGCGATTCCGGGCCGGGACGGGAAGCCATCGGTCTTTGTCTCTCTTTAAACCGTCGCGATCGGGCTGGCGGGGGAGCCGACGGCGCCGGTGAGGCGGAGCGGCGGCGCGGTGAGCAGGAAGCGCGAGCGCTTGGCGGCTCTGAGCCAGAGCGCGAGCTCGGAGAGGAACCAGATCTCGCCCAGCGGCACGCCCAGCTTGAACAGGCAATGCGCGTGCAAAGGCATCGCCGTGTGCTTGCCGGTACCCGGCCGCGAGGGTACGGACTCGACCGCGTAGTTGTCGGCGATCAGCACGGCGGCGCCGGAGTCGGTGATCCAGTTCAACAGGAGATCGTCGCGACCGTCCAGCGTCGCGCAGGATGTTTCCAGAGTCTTCGCATCCGGCGTGCCGCCGAGGCCGATGATGACGTCGGCGAAGCCCGTGTAGAAGCAGACCATGTCGCCCCTGGTCACCTCGACCTTGTCGGCATCGAGGACGCGGCGGAGGTCGTCGTAGCCGACATCCTTTCGCGCATGCCCGAAGTGCTTCTCCAGGTCGACCATCACGGCGCGGCCCTGGAGGCCGTGGACGGCGAAGTTCTGGATGCCGAGCGCCTTGGCCTCCGCGCCCTCGAAGCTGTCCCAGGCGATGCCGCCGGGCTTGGCCGGCGGCGCCACCACATGCGTGCCGGCGCGGAAGCCGTTGTAGTAAACGAGCTCCGGCTCGCCGTCGCCGTCGGCGTCGAACAGCTGGCCGACATGGGCAAAGGAATCCCACTGCGTCGAATACTGCGTGTGCAGCAGCACGGCATCGTCGGAGACGACGTCGAGCCAGTCGGGGTTCTCGCGGCGGAAGGGGTAGTTGTAGTTGGCGAGGCCGCCGCGGATGGTGGCGTAGCGCTTCGGCGGGTGGCGGCGCGGGTTCAGCACGTTGCCGCCCGGCAGCTCCAGCGGCAGCGAGAGGCAGAAGGTGCGGCCCTCCTTCACCTCGGCGATGCCTTCCAGCACTTTCTCGCGGGTGATCAGGTTCAGCCGTCCGAGCTGGTCGTCCGGGCCGAAATCGCCCCAGGTCGATCCCTCCGGCCGCCGCTTCCAACGTGCCATCCGACGTCTCCTCCCCTGAACGGGCGGCAGGGTCTCAGAGCCGGTCGCCGCGGGCAAGGCTTTCGCGTATCGTCCGTCCCTCCCGTTCCCGATGCCGGATTGCCCATGACCCGCCGCGCCGCCGACCTGCTCGTCGACTGCCTCGTCGCCCATGGCGTCGACCGTGTCTTCTGCGTGCCCGGGGAGAGCTATCTCGCCGTCCTGGACGCGCTGGTCGACCGCAAGGAGATCGACGTCGTGGTGGCCCGCCACGAGGGCGGCGCCGGCTTCATGGGCGTCGCCGATGCCAAGCTGACCATGCGCCCGGGTGTGGTCTTCGTCAGCCGCGGGCCCGGCGCCGCCAACGCCTCGATCGCCGTCCACGTGGCCCAGCAGGACGCCGTGCCCTTCGTCCTCTTCATCGGCCAGATCGAGCGGAAGGACGTGCACCGCCGCGCCTTCCAGGAGGTCGACTACCGCCAGAACTTCGGCGACATGGCGAAGCACGTCGAGGTGGTCACCGACGGGAACCGGGTGCCGGAGGCGATCCGCCGCGCCTTCCACCTG
Organism: Rhizobium sp. Q54; assembly: GCA_945871425.1. Classification (GTDB taxonomy): domain Bacteria; phylum Pseudomonadota; class Alphaproteobacteria; order SHVZ01; family SHVZ01; genus SHVZ01. The sequence goes on from CAMBVS010000048.1 coordinate 16,258, forward strand.
GCCCAGGCCGGCACGCCCGGGCCGACCGTGGTGGTGCTGCCCGAGGACATGCTTCTGGACGAGGTCGAGGCCGAGGTGCTGGCGCCGAAGCCGGTCGCCGTCGCCCATGCCGATGCCGGCGTGATCGCCGAGGTCGCGGCCCGTCTCGCTTCGGCCGAACGGCCGGCGGTGATTGCCGGCGGCCTCATGCGGGGCGCCGACGGGCGCGCGGCGCTGCTCGAGCTGGCGGAGGCGACCGACACCCCGGTGATCGCCGCCTTCAAGCAGCAGGACCTGTTCCCGAACACCCACCGGCTGTTCGGCGGTCACCTCGGATACATGGCGCCGGACGAGCAGGTGCGGCTGGTCGGCGAGGCCGATCTGCTGATCGCCATCGGCACGCGCCTCGGCGACGTCACCAGCCAGGGCTATCGTCTGCCGATGGCGGGGCAGGAGCTGGTGCATGTCTATCCCGATCCCGAGGCCGCCCCGATCGCCGCCGATCCGGTCGCCTTTGCGCGCGCGCTGGCCAAGGCCACGCCCCGCCGCTCGAATACCAACGCCGCGTCTCGCGCCCGCTGGGCCGAACGCCTGCACGGGCGCCATGCCCGCCTTGCGGTCTGGACGCCGGTCGAGGCCAAGGACGGCGTCGTCTTCGGCCATCCGACCGTGGCCCTGATCGACCGGGTTCCCGACGACGCCATCTTCGTCCTCGATGCCGGCAACTTCTCCGGCTGGCTGCACCGCCACTTCCCCTTCTCCGGCCGCCACCGGCTCCTCGGCGTTGTCGCCGGCGCCATGGGCTTCGGCATGCCGGGCGCGGTCGCGGCCGCGCTCCGTCATCCCGGCACGCCGGTGGTGGTGCTGATCGGCGACGGCGGCTTCCTGATGACGGGGACGGAGCTGGCGACCGCGATCCGCCACAAGGCCAAGCTGGTGGCCATCGTCTCCAACAACGGCAGCTACGGCACCATCCGCCAGCACCAGGAGCGGCACTATCCCGGCCGGGTGAAGGCGACCGAACTGGCGAACCCGGACTTCGCCGCCTTCGCCCGCGCCTTCGGCGCCATCGGCATCACCGTCTCGACCTCGGCCGAGGCGCCGGCGGCGGTCGCTGAGGCGCTCGCCGCCGACGGGCCTGCGGTGATCGACGTCCGCTCCAGCCTCGAGCACATCTCCGCCTTCACCACCTTGAGTGCGATGGCGCCGGCCAAGTGACGAATCGGCGAGGGCCTGCTAGGTTGCCGCTCATGCGCCTCCTTGCGGTCCTGATGGTGCTGCTCGCGCTGCCGGCCGAAGCCGCCGAGCGCTTCGTCGGTGCGGATGCGGCAGGCTCGGCCGCCGCCTATATCGACTCCAGGATCAGCTATCCGTCCGACTACACGCCGGGCGGCCTCGCGGTCGCCTATGTCGGCGTCTATGGCGGGGCCTTCATGACCCAGATCCGCTTCACGCCGAGCCGCGGCCACCAGGTGGTCCTAGGCAAGGGCCTGAACACGAAGGCTGCCAATGGCGCGGTCTGCGCCGATTTCCGCATCGTCGTCGAGAAGTTCACCGCCGAGAGCCTGGACAGGCTGGAGCGGGACAAGTCGGGGGTCCAGCTCCAGGTCTCCTCGATCGACACGGTCAGCGGCGTCATCTGCCAGCTGACGCCGAAGGACATCTCGGTCGAGATCGCCGAGGTCAAGCTGGCGCTGCCCGGCGGATGGGCCGCCTTCGCCTCGCCCTTTGCTCTCGGCATCGGTGCGGGCGGCGGCGGCGGAATCTAGGCGCCACCATTCGGCCATGATTTCGCGCCAAGCTGGCGCTGGAGGTTCTACGCGATGCCCATGGATATCCTCGCCAACGGCTCGATGATCTTCGTCGTCGCGCTCGCCTTCGTCGTCCTGCTGACGCTCTGGCTCGGCATCGTCATCGTGCCGCAGGGCTTCGAATACACGGTCGAGCGTTTCGGGCGGTTCCGGTTGACGTTGAAGCCCGGCCTCAACCTCATCCTTCCCTATGTCGATCGCGTCCGCTTCAAGATGAACGTCCAGGAAACGGTGCTGGACATCCCGTCCCAGGTCGTCATCACCCGCGACAACGCCACGGTCACCGTCGACGGCGTCGCCTTCTATCAGGTGATCGTCGCCGAGCAGGCGGCCTATCAGGTGCAGAACCTGCGCGATGCCATCGTCAACCTCAGCCTGACCAACACGCGAACGGCGATCGGCAGCATGGATCTGGACGAGGTCCTCTCGAAGCGCGACGAGATCAACACCCGCCTCCTCTCGATCCTTGACAGCGCGACCAGGCCGTGGGGAACCAAAATCACCCGGGTCGAGCTCAAGGACGTGCGTCCGCCGGAGGATGTGGTCGCCTCGATGTCGAAGCAACTCACCGCCGACCGGCAGAAGCGGGCCCAGGTCCTGGAGGCGGAGGGCTTCCGCCAGTCCGAGATCCTCAAGGCCGAGGGCGAGAAGCAGTCGCAGATCCTGGCGGCCGAAGGCAGGCTCGAGGCGGCGAAGCGCGATGCCGAGGCCCGCGAGCGCCTGGCCCAGGCCGAGGCCAAGGCGACCGCGGTGGTCTCCGAGGCGATCGCGTCCGGCAACGTGCAGGCGCTCAACTACTTCGTCGCCCAACGCTATACCGAGGCGCTGACCGCCATCGGTTCGGCGCCGAATTCCAAGCTCGTGCTGATCCCGCTCGAGGCCGCCGGCATCGCCGGATCGATCGCCGGCATCGTCGACATCGTCCGCGAGGCCCAGTCGCAGTCGCCGGCTGCGGGCGGCGGCAAGCCCGGGCCGTGGAGCAAGACGTGAGCCCATCGGTCGTCTGGGGCGTCGCCGGCCTTCTGCTGCTGGCGGGCGAGCTGGTCCTGCCCGGTGTCTTCCTGATGTGGGTCGGCCTCGCCGCGCTCGGCGTCGCTGCCGTCGTCGTCGTGATCGAGCCGGACTTGCAGACCCAAATCCTAGTCTTCTCCGGCCTTGCCGTAGCGCTGTCGGTCGCCGGCTGGCGGTTCTACTACGCACGCCGCGCGCGGCCGGGCGCGCCCGAGCCGGCCGGCGTCAACGACACCTTCGTCCTCATGGTCGGGCGGACCGGCGTCCTCGTCGAGCCGATCGTCGCCGGCCAGGGCAAGGCGAAGTTCGGCGACTCGCTCTGGCTGGTCGAAGGCGCCGACCTCGCCGCTGGCACCAACGTCCGCGTCATTTCCCAGGACGGCGTGCTGCTGAGAGTCGACCCGGCTTAAGGCGTCTTTGCCTTCCACTTCGCCAGCAGCTCGCTCTCCTTCTCGCGCTTCAGCGCCGTGCCGGCGGGCGGAGCCTTCTCGCCCTTCCACCAGGCCAGCGTATCACGGACGGTCTCGGCGAAGGGGCGGTGCCTCAAGCCCGCGGCGATGCCCTTGGCGTTCGAGATCGAGGCGAACAGCGGGCGCTTCTCCGACTTGGGCAGCCACAGCGGCATCTCGGTGTAGGGCGTGACGCCAGCCTCGGCCAGGAACTCGGGGTCGACCCAGGTGAGCCTGGCGGTCGAGCCGATCGTCTTGGTGATCTGCTCCAGCATCTCGCCCATGCTCATGCGCCCGGCCGGGCCGGTGGCGTTGTAGGTACCGCCGGCCTTCTTCTCGACCATGTCGAGGGTGAAGCGGGCGAGGTCGCGGACATCGATGAACTGCACCAGGCGCTCCTTCGGCCCCGGCGCCAGCACCTCGCCGCCGGCGGCGAGCCGCGTCGGCCAATAGGTGAAGCGGTTGGTGTGGTCGCCAGGCCCAACGATGAGGCCGGGGCGGATGATCAGCGTGCCCTCGCCATAGACCGCCTTCGCCGCGTTCTCGGCCAGCACCTTGAGCGCGCCATAGTCCTTGCCGTCGCGAAGCTCGTGGTCGGGCGCCTCCGTGGTTGCGAGATCGAAGCTCTCGTCGATGGCCTTGGCCTCGCGCCAGTCGGCATAGACCGAGATCGTCGAGATGAAGCAGTAATGCGGCACCGTCGGCTTCACCGCCTCGGCCAGCATGCGGACCGGGCGGTGGAAGTACCCCGAGACGTCGATGCAGGAATCGAAGCGCCGCCCTTTCACCGCCGAGACGTCGACCATGCGGTCGGCCTGGATGCGCTCGACGCCGGGGAAGAGTCCCTCGCCGGATTGGCCGCGGTTCAAGAGGGTCACCTTGTTGCCGCGGGCGAGCGCGGCCTCGACGATGTGGCGACCCACGAACTGGGTGCCGCCGGCGATCAGCAGATCCATTTTCAGGAGGCTCCGGACTAGAGAATCAGGACGGCGCGGAAGTCGTTGACGTTGGTGAGGGTCGGACCGGTGACCACAAGGTCGCTCAAGCCCGAGAAGAAGCCGTAGCCGTCATTGTCGGCGAGCCGCGCCTTGGCGTCGAGGCCCTGCGCCTCGGCGCGAGCGAGCGTGTCCGGCAGCAGCAGCGCGCCGGCATTGGTCTCGCTGCCGTCGATGCCGTCGGTGTCGCAGGCGATCGCGGAGACTCGCGCATGCCCGCCGAGCGCGATCGCAAGTGCCAGCAGGAACTCGGCATTGCGGCCGCCACGGCCCTTGCCGCGGACGGTGACGGTGGTCTCGCCGCCGGAAAGCAGCGCGACCGGCGGCCGGGCCGGATGGCCGTGGAGGGCGGCCGAGCGGGCGATACCGGCCATCACCTTGGCGACCTCGCGGGATTCGCCCTCGAGCGCGTCGCCCAGGATCATCGACGCCACGCCCTGGGCGCGGGCGACCGCGGCGGCGGCCTCCAGCGACACCTGCGGCCGCGAGATCATGGTGTAGCGCGTGCGCGCCAGCCGCGGGTCGCCAGGCTTCGGAGTCTCATCGGCGGCCGCGGCGAAGCGGCGCGCGATGCTGTCGGGCGGGGTGATGCCGTACTTCGCCAGCACCGCCTCGGCATCGGCATAGGTGGTGGGGTCGGGCACGGTGGGTCCTGAGGCGATCACCGCCGGGCTGTCCCCGGGCACGTCGGAGATCGCCAGCGTCACCACCTCGGCCGGATAGGCCATGCCGGCCAGCCGTCCGCCCTTGATCGCCGAGAGGTGCTTTCGCACCGTGTTCATCTCGTCGATGGCGGCGCCGGACTTGAGCAGCGCCGAGGTGACGGCGCGCTTGTCGTCCAGGCTGACGCCGTCGGCAGGCAACGCCAGAAGCGCCGAACCGCCGCCCGAGATCAGGGCCAGAACCAGGTCGTCAGGACCGAGACCCTTCACCGAGTTCAGAATGCGTTGCGCCGCTTCCCGTCCCTTGGCATCCGGAACCGGGTGCGCCGCCTCGATCACCTCGATCCGCTTGCAGGGGACACCATGGCCGTAGCGGGTGACGACAAGGCCGGCGAGCGGCCCCGGCCAGTTGTCCTCGACCGCCCGCGCCATGGCGCCCGCAGCCTTGCCGGCGCCGATGACCACGGTGCGGCCCTTGGGCGGCTTCGGCAGGTTTGGCGGCACCACCTTGGCCGGATCGGCGGCGGCAAGGGCCGCGTCGAACAAGGCACGCAGAAAGACGCGGGCATCGATCATCGCCAATGCGCCCTTTCTTCCTGACTATCAGCGCTTGACGTAGTCGATCGGGCAGTAGGGTCCGCCCATGAAACGGGTCGCCGGATCCTTGGGATCGCGCATGTCGCCATGGCTCAGGATCTGTGCGGCGTAGTCCTCCGCATTGTCCTCGGGCTTGTAGTCGACCTCCGGCACCTTGGCGTTGCTCCACCAGCCGCGGGTGTTCTTGGAGGCGCCGTAGAGGACGGCGAATTTCAGCTTCGGCGCATCCAGGCAGGCGGTGACCAGCCGGAAGAGGTCGGGATAGCTGAGCCAGGTCGAGAGGTGACGCGGCTCCTTCGGTTCGGGCAGAGCCGATCCGATCCGCAGGCACGCGACCTCCATGTCGAACTTGTCGACATAGAGGCTGCCCATGTTCTCGCCGAAGGCCTTGGAGACGCCGTAGTAGCCGTCGGGCTTCTGCAGGGAGTCGGCATCGAGCTTCCTGGTCGTCTCGTGGAAGCCGATGGCGTGGTTGGACGAGGCGAAGATGATGCGCTTCACGCCGTGCAGCCGCGCCGCCTCGAACACGTTGTAGGTGCCGATGATGTTGGCCGGCAGGATCGTCTCCCACTTGGCCTCGATCGAGTAGGCGCCGAAATGGATGATCGCCTTGGCGCCGGCGACGGCGCGAGAGACCAGCTCGAAATTGGCGAGGTCGGCGACGATGCCCTCCTCGCCCTTGTGCAGCGGCGCCGGGTCGGCCTTGTCGGAAACGCGGAGCCGGCCGTACTTCTCGATCAGCCGCGGACGCAGCCAGCGGCCGAGAGCGCCGGCCGCGCCGGTCAGGAGGATGGGCTTCTCGGCCATCAGGCGGCCTTCTGGGTCAGCCGCGACTCGGCGGCGACGAGATCGCTGGCGAGTTTGCGCACGGCCCCATGCAGCGGCTCCGGCGTGTTGGACAGCAGCGGCAGCATGCGTCCCATGTCGGCGATGCCGGAGAATGTCACGGCGTCGTGCAGGACCGGGATGAAGCCGTGCTTCTCGCGGAGGTCCTCGGCCGGAACGAAGATCTGGCGGATGCGCTCGGCCTCGGCCCAGTCGCCGCGGCGGATGGCGGCGAGCAGCGACTGGCTGGTGCGGGGCGCGATGCAGACGCAGCCGGAGGTGAAGGCGGCGAGCTTGAAGTCCTTCAGATGCGCGATCGCCGGGCGTTCGCCCATGCCGCTGACGATGCGGTCGGTGCCGATCCGCTGCACCAGGTCCTTGAGGAATGCGTCCTCGGACGGATTGGCGCGATTGATCGCGTATTTCACCCCGCAGAGGACGCCGTCCTCGAACAGGCGCTGGACGCCGTCCGGGGTCACCGCGCCCTCGGCCTTGATGTTGAGGATCAGCGGCCGGCCGAAACGGTCGGAGACCCGGCGGAGCCCGGCGAGCACGCCGTCGAGCGCGATCGGCGGCGACGGCGGCAACACCATGGCGGTCGGGAAGGCGCGGCTCCGCATGACGTCGGCCTGGTCGATCATCTTGCCGTAGTCGGGCCCGATCGAGGGGATCATCCACGTCGACTCGGCCGCGGTCTCGGCCAGGAAGTCGAGGATGCCCGCCAGCTCGTAGAGGCCGACGTGATAGAAATTGGCGTTGCCGCCATACATCATCGTGCGGACGCCGCCCGCCTCGATGTGGCGGATCAACCTGGTATTGGCGACCCGGTCGAGGGCCAGGTCCGGAAGCCGGGCCAGCGGCGGGACGGCGAGCACGGTCTGGGCCAGATCGGCCGGCTTGACGGGCGAGGTCTTCATGGGCGCGCCTTTCGCGTGAATGCGGACGACAAGGTTAGGGGGAGGGGTCCGCCGCCGTCAACGAAAGCCGGCCCGACACCGGGCCTTACCCGAACAGCCCGCTCTGCTTCATCCAGGCGTAGACCGCATGCTTGTCGGCGTCGCGGAGGTGGCTCGGGATGAACACCTGGGCCTGGTGCAGCCCGACCTCGTGGAACGCACCGCCCTCGCGGCGCACGATCCAGAACCCCGAATAGTCGGCGACCCGGCCGAATGCCTCGGCGACCGCCTGGGTCACGCCGGGGTGCATGCCGCGACCCTGGGTATCCCGGACGTAGTCCTTGGCGAGGCTCGCCAGGACGAAGGCGGCATCGACGTCGTGGAGCTGGTGCTCGAGGTCGTCGCCGCAGATCAGGCCGCCGTCGCGGACAAGGCGCCTGGCCTCGCGGATGTCATGGACGACGTCGGGGTAGTAGTGCGAGCCGTCGATGTAGACGATGTCGAACTGGCCGTCGGCGAGGTAGGGCGCGACGTCGTTGAAGCGGCCGCGGATGTGATCGACGCGCACCCGCTTGTCGGCGAAGCCGATGTTGTGGAGGAAGAGGCCGTAGATGAGGTCGAGGTCGGTCGCCGCCTCCATCGCCTGGTAGGCGCCGCCGGCCGCCACGTCGGCGTCGGCGAGGTAGCGGCCCCAGGGATCGACGCAGAGCACCGTTCCGTCCCGCTCGAACTTGGCCACCGCCTCGGCCCAGGTGAGGGTCGAATGGCCGGCCCAGGAGCCGATCTCCAGGATCTTCAGCGGATGGGCCGCCTCCTTGGCGAGGCAGACCGCGGCCGTCTGCCAGACATGCCGGATCATGCTGTCCGGGCCGGACTGGATGCTGACCAGGCCCTCGGGGAAATAGGGGGCGCCGGGCGACAGACGGCGGAAGACCTCACGCATCAGAGCCTCGCGAGTGCCACGGCGATGCGCGCCGCCAGGCGCGCGTTGTTGCGGACCAGCGCGATGTTCGCCTTCAGGCTGGCGCCGCCGGTCGCCGAGACGATGCGCCTCAGCAGAAAAGGTGTCACCTCATTGCCGGCGATGCGCTCTCGCGACGCCTCGGCGAGCGCAGCGGCGATGGCGCCTTCGACGACCTCCCGATCGAGGGCGTCGGCCTCGGGAATCGGGTTGGCGACGACGACGCCGGAGGGCAGACCGAGGCGGCGATGGAGCCGGAAGGTGCCCGCGATCTCTTCGACTGAATCCATGCGGAGCGTCAGGGCGAGACCGCTCGACCGGCACCAGAAGGCAGGGAAGGTGTCGGTGCCGAAGCCGATGACTGGCACGCCGCGGGTCTCCAGGACCTCGAGCGTCTTCGGCAGGTCGAGGATCGCCTTGGCGCCGGCCGTCACCACCAGGACCGCGGTCTGGGCCAGCTCATCCAGGTCGGCGGAGATGTCGAAGCTGGTCTCGGCGCCGCGGTGGACGCCGCCGATGCCGCCGGTGGCGAAGACCGGGATGCCGGCGAGCCTGGCTGCGATCATGGTGCCGGCGACCGTGGTGGCGCCGAGGCGGCGTGCGGCAAGCACCGCGGCCATGTCGCGCCTCGACACCTTGGCGATGTCGCGAACTGTCGCTAGCGCCTGAAGCTGGGGATCGTCCAGCCCGATGCAGATTCGGCCGTCGATCAGCGCGATGGTCGCCGGCACCGCCCCTTCGGCGCGGACGATCGCCTCCAGGTCGCGCGCCACCTCCAGATTCTGCGGATGCGGCAGGCCATGGGCGATGATGGTCGATTCGAGGGCGACGACGGCTCGTCCGGCCTCGAGCGCCGCCCTGACCTCCGGCTGGATCGCCAGCAGATCGCGGCTCATGCGCTACCGCCGCATGGGTCAGCGGCGACGGAACGAAGCCAGCCGTGAGGATGATGGCGCATCGGCACCCGGGCGGAAGAAACGACCTGCCCTTCGTCATAGAGGGGCGCTGGGAGCGCTGCAATCGGCTTGGCGGTTGCTATCGGCCGGCGCCCGCCGCGCCGGTTGACAAGTTTTTTCCGCGCCGCCAAGCATCGCTGGTCCGGCGCTCGGCCGGGCCGCATCTTCTCAAAGGAGCCCGGACGTTGGATCGCCTCGCCCGCGTCGCATATTGGTCTGCCCTGATGACGCCGGCGGCCCTCGTCCTTTGTCTCGTCCTCGGCTATGGCGTGAACATCCCCTATGCGGACCAGTGGGATTTCATCGGCTATCTGACGCTGCTGCAAGACGGCCGCCTTCGCGTCGCCGACCTCTTCAGCCTGCACAACGAGCATCGGATGGTCTTTCCGAAGCTCCTCATGCTGGCGCTCGCTCGGGCTACCGGGTGGAACGTCGTCGCGGAGATGCTGACCAGCGTCGCCATGGTCGTCGCCGGCCTCCTGCTCCTCGTCAAGCTGGCGCGTCCGATTCTCGACCGCGCCGGTCGGGCGGCGGAGATCTGGGCCGCGTTCACGATCTCGGCCATGCTGTTCTCGCTCATGCAATGGGAGAACTGGCTGTGGGGCTGGCAGATCCAGTGGTTCCTCGCCGTGCTCGCCGCCGTCGCCACCGTGGCGTTCGCGACGTGGAGTCTCCAGAGCCCGCGTCCCTGGATGCATGTGTCGGGCGCCGTCGCAGCAGCCATCGTCTGCCAGCTCAGCATCGCCAGCGGCGCCGCCATCTGGGTGGCTGCCGGGGCGATCCTCGGCTTCCATCGGGGGTGGCGCCGGATCCTGCCGGTCTGGGCGATCGCGGCCATCGTCGTGACCGCTCTCTACCTGGTCGGCTACGTGCGTCCCCCGCATCATCCGTCCCCGCTCGTCGCCCTCCAGCATCCCCTCTCCTTCCTGATCTACCTGGCCAACTACCTCTCGGGGCCTCTCGGTCGGAGCGCGATGATCGGGCTCGCGGCGACCCTCGCCTTCATCGGTCTCGCCGCGATCGCGGCGGTCCGCCACCGGCGCGAGCCGGAGCTGTTCATGCCCTGGATCGCGCTCGGCGCCTTCACCGGCGCGAACGCAGTCCTGACCGGGGTCGGCCGCGTAGGCTTCGGGCCGGAGCAGGCGCTAGAGAGCCGCTACGTCACCATCTCGATGTTGATGTCGATCGCGCTGATTCCACTCGGCATGCTCGCGCCGCGGGCCTGGCCCGCAGCGAGCCGGCCGTCCCTCAGGCTGGTCGCAGGGGCCTCCGGCGCCGCGCTGCTCACGATCCTCACCATCGTCGGGGACGTCCGCGGCATGGCCGGCTTCGACAACTTCCACGGACGGATGGCCGCGGCGCGCGAATGCGCGCTGGTCGTCGAGGATGCCTCCGACGATTGCCTGCGCCATCTCTACCCGAAGGCCGAAGTGGTGCGGGACCGCATGCTGGTGCTGCGCGCCTATGGATGGAGCGGATTCCCGAAGGACGATCGGCGGAACAGCGCGACGCTCGTATTGACCGGACCGGGTGGAACGCGCACCTGGAGCCTGGAGCCGAATGACGAGCCCGGCGGACAGATCGACGAAGCCGAGCTTGTCGGCGGGGTCCTCACAATCCGCGGCTGGGCGCATCACCCGCGAGGCAATGCCGACATCACGCGGCGCGTCGTCGTGGTCGCCGGCGACACGATCGTCGGCGAGGCGCTCGTCGACATGGAGAGGCAGGACGTGGCGAACCATTTCCACAACCCGGGATACCTCAGAACCGGCTGGCGGCTGCGGCAGGAAGAGCTCTCCGGGCTTGTCGGAGCGCAACGGCTGCGGGCCTATCTGATCTTGCGCGACGGCGTGATCGCCCTCCTCGGGGGAGAGACGACGGTGGTCGGCCGATAGGGACGCTCGCTCCGCGCCGGCCGGACGATCATGCGCCGCGGGGACCTCGTGCCAGGCGTCGCCACGCGGCGACGAGGCGCCGCAGCGGCGCGGTGATGCGCCAGCTGGTCGAGTTGCGGAGCGCCGTCAGCTCGGCCTCGGTCGCGGCGACGCGCCGGGCCAGGGCGTCGATCGCGCATTCTCCGTCGGCGTCGGGCGGTGCCAGTCGCTGTCGGCTGGCGACGAAGGCATCGCGCCGGGCCTCGGGCGTCCAGGCGTCCGGCAACCGCCGCAACGAAACAAAGAACTCGTGGGCGCCGTGCCCGGTGGGAAAGAAGGCGGCGATCTCGAACGGCAGGACGCCGAGGCGGCTGCCGAGTTCCAAGGCCTCGACGAAGCTCGCCGGAGTGAACACCCAGCAATGGGCATCGATGTATTCGCCCGTCTTCAGCGTCCGACGGCAGGTTTCCATCAGCTCGCGCGGATCGTGCTGGGAGGGCACGTCGGCCGGCGAGACGCGACCGCTTCTAATGGCCTCGTTGTCGATGTCCCGATAGCCGATGAAGTGATCGAAGAGCTGCCGCGGGTCGGGCCGCCTGATGCCTCGGACATAGGCGTCGACCAGCTCGCTGGCCGAGCTGGTGCGACGCAGCACGTCGAAGGTGTAGCGCTTGTCGGGCACGGCAAGGGAGGCGATGCCGCCATCGACCAGCACCGACGCGATCTCCTGGAGCCAGCCGAGCAGGTCGGGGATATGCTCGATCACGTGGCTCGCCACGACGTAGTCGTAGCCGCGGATGCCGCCGACGCAGTCGAGGAGCGTCTGCGAGCCCCAGACATGGTCGACCTCCACCACGTCCGACGGATCGACGTGACCCTGGTTCGCATACCAGCGCCGCAGCTCCTCGGTCGACGCGCGATCGATGTATTCGACCCTGCCCATCTCCTTGGTGACGATGGGCTTCATCAAGGCGCCGATCTCGAGCCCGCGCCCGCCGGCGACGTCGATCATGGCCAGGATCTTGGCGCGGTCCACGAGTCCTCCGGCGATGCCCGCTAACGGCCCACTGCCGCGAGGACGTCGCGGAGGTCCGGCCTCACCGCGCCTTCGTAGCCCAAGGTCGCGGCTGCCGCAACGAGGCCTCGGCCGACCGCGGCGACGAGCGGCAGGTCGCGGCCGATCGCGTCGAGCGTGGCGCCGATCAGGGCGTCGCCGGCGCCGGTCACGTCGCGGATCGCGACCGGCGCCGGCGGAAGGGTCACGCCGCCGGCTCGGTCGGCGACCAGGGCGCCATCGGCTCCGGAGGTGACGACCACGGCACCGACGCCGCTCGCAAGGAGCCTGGCCGCCGCTTCGCCGGGCTCGTCGCACCGGGTCAGCGCCCGCGCCTCGTCGCGATTTACGAACAGGAGGTCGATCGCCGCGAGAATCTGCCTGAGTCGTTCCGACTTCGCCACGGACACGGCGTCGGCGGCGAAGACGACGCCCGCGGGCTTTCGCGTCGCCAGGATCTTCAGCGCCGGCCCCGGCAGATTCGCGTCGGCGAACCAGTGCGAGACGCCGGACGCAGCCGCAGCGGCGGTTGCGCCGTCGAAGCCGTCATAGATCGCCATGTCGGCGAAGGCGACGACGAGACGGCCGGCCGGATCGAGGAGGGCCGTGTAGCCGGCGGTCGGGACGCCGGCGACGATCTCGACGCCGGAGATGTCGACACCCGCCGTCTCCGTCGCCGCCAGGACGGATCGTCCGGCCTCGTCGTCGCCGAGGCGAGAGACCAACCGCACCGACGACCCGAGGCGGGCGAGCGTCTCCGCGACGTTGCGGGCGACTCCTCCCGGAGAGGCCGCGACCTCGGCGGGGTTCGAGCTGCCGAGCGTCACCGGCCCGAGCGCGCGGGCGATGCGGTCGAGATGGGCGGCGCCGATCGCGGCCCATTGCATCGGACGGGCCCTCTACCGGAGTGCCGCCAGCACGCGCCCGGCGAAGCCGTCGAAGGCGTCCTTGGCGATCCAGCGGATCACCGCGACCAGATCGTGGTCGGGGTCGATCCACACGATGTTGGAGCCGGCGCCGAGCATGAACAGGTTCGAGCAGGGGGCGCTCGGCGCCTGGGTCCCGTCGGTGTTGAGCCAGAACAGCAGGCCGTAGCTGGCGTTGATCTTCGACGGCGTGGCGCAGCGCTTGATCCAGTCCTCGGAGAGGATGCGGCGGTCGCCCCAGGCGCCCTGGTTGGCGACCATCAGCCCGACCCGGGCATGGTCGCGGGTCGAGATGAACAGCCCGCCCCCCCAGTGGCCGCCGCCGGAGACCGAGGTGATCTTCCGCCCGCTCTCCTCGACCTCGGAGGTGCGGTAGCCGTGCCATTCCCAGGTGTCGCTGGCGCCGATCGGGTCCATGATCCGCTCTTTCGCCACTTCCGGCACCCCGCGCTTGAAGACGCGCAGCAGCGACAGCGACAGGCGGTTGACGCGGACGTCGTTGTATTCCCAGTGGCTGCTCGGCGCCTGGAGCGCACGGAAGGTGCCCTTGGCCTTGCCGGCGCCCTCGGTCGCGAGGTTGCGGTTGCGGTCGACCATGTCCGGCTTGCCGAACAGCTCGCCTTCCCACTCGCTGGTCTGCTCCAGCAGATGGCGCCAGGTGATCGCGCGGTTCTGGGCGGCGTCGAAACCGCCGTCCTTGACCAGATCGCCGACCGGCCGGTCGATGTCCCGGATCAGTCCGTCGTCGACGGCAAGGCCAGTCACCAGCGCCAGGTAGCTCTTGGTGACGCTGAAGGTCATGTCGGCGCGCTTGGTGTCGCCCCATTCGGCGACGATGCGGCCGCCGCGCAGCACGACCCCATTGGGGCCGCCGCGCTCGCGGGTCGGCCCGATGATCTCGTTCCAGGGCGGCGGCTCGAAATGGCCACTGTTCAGGTGCAGCGCGAGGTCGCGCGGCCAGGGCGACTCGTTCGCCTGGTGGAACTGGATCGCCTCGGCGAGCTTCGCTGAATCGAAGCCGGCCTCGGCGGGGGAGGTCGCCGCCCATTCGGCGCGGGTCGGGGTATATTTCATGGCGGCCGAGTTTAGCTGTCGTTTTTGCCGGCTGCTCGTCTTTCCTGTCGTCGACCCTGGAGGAAGCCGATGAAGATCACCGCCTTCGAAACCGTCCAGCTCGGCGAGTTCCCGAACCTGCTCTGGCTGCGCATCCATACCGATCAGGGCCTGGTGGGCCTGGGCGAGACCTTCTATGCCGCGAGCACGGTCGCCTCCTACATCCACGAGGTTCTGGCGGAGAAGCTCATCGGGGCCGATCCGCTCAGGATCGACAGGATCTCGCGGCAGATCTCGCATGACTACGCCATCGGCACGGGTTCGACCGGCGTCGAGATCCGCGCCGCCTCCGCCGTCGACATCGCGCTCTGGGACATTCTCGGCAAGCTGACCGGACAGCCGATCCATCAGCTTCTGGGCGGACTGTCGCGCGACCGCATCCGCATCTACAACACCTGCGGCGGCTATCACTACGGGCGCCGGGCCGCCGGCAAGATGGAAGACAAGTTCGGCATCAAGGAGACGCCGCCCGGCCCCTACGACGATCTCAACGCCTTCATGAACCGCGCCGACGATCTCGCCGAGAGCCTGCTCTCCGAAGGCATCACGGCGATGAAGATCTGGCCCTTCGACTGGGCGGCCGAGGCGAACGGCGGCAACGACATCTCGCCCGCCGAGCTCGACAAGGCGATCGAGCCCTTCCGCAAGATCCGAAAGCAGGTCGGCCGGAGGATGGACATCATGGTCGAGCTCCACTCGCTGTGGAACCTGCCGACGGCGAAGAAGATCTTCGCCGCGCTCGAGGAGTTCGAGCCGTTCTGGTTCGAAGACCCGGTCAAGATGACCAACCTCGACGCGATCGAGCAGCTGGCGCGCTTCACCCGCGTGCCGATCTGCGCCTCGGAGACGCTGGCCGGCCGCATCGTCTTCAAGGACCTGATGGCCCGGAACGCGGCCGGCGTCATCATGCCTGATCTCGGCTGGGTCGGCGGCATCGGCGAGGCGAAGAAGATCGCGACCATGGCCGAGGCGCACCACCTGCCGGTGGCGCCGCATGACTGCGTCGGCCCGATCGTGCTGACATCGTCGATCCACCTGGCGCTCAACGCACCGAACGCGCTGATCCAGGAGACTGTCCGCGCCTATACCTCGACCTGGTACAAGGACATCGTCACGGTGATGCCGGTGCTCAAGGACGGCTACGCCTATCCGATGACCGGCCCCGGCCTCGGCACCGAGCTGCTTCCCGACCTGCACAAGCGGAAGGACGCGACCATTCGTTGGTCGAAGGCTTAGAGCGTTCGTCGGTAGAAGTTGCGATCCATGTCCGGCAGGTAGCGCTCGAAGGCGAAGCCGGCCCTCTTCAGCACGCGGCGCGAGCCGGCGTTGTCGGCATGCGAGAAGGCGACGACCTCCCTCAGCCCGAGCTGGTCGCGGGCGTGGTCGAGGCAGAAAGCGACCAGCTCGCCGGCATAGCCCTTGCCCCAGGCCGCCCGGGCGAAGCTGTAGGCGACCTCGATGCCCCAGCGGCGGTCGAAGGGATCCTCGTAGAGCCCGCCCCAGCCGATCGTCCTGCCCGTAGCCGTCTCGATGACCAGCCAGGGCCCGCAGCCGATGCGGCGGCGATGACGCTCATGCGCTGCGATATGGTGGCGAAGGGCGCGAAGGCCGTCGAAATGGAGCGTGTGGCGCTGGGCATCGGCGTCGCCGAGGAACGTCAGCATGGCCGCTGCGTCGGCGAGCCTCGGCGGCCGCAAGGTCAGCCGGCTTGTCTCAAGCACCATCGGCGAGATGAGCGAACTCGGCGACCACCTGCTCATAGACCCGGCGCTTGAAGGGGACGATGTGAAGCGGCAGCTCGCGCATCGCCGACCAGCGCCAACGCACGAATTCCGGGTGGTGGGTTTCGAGGTCGATGTCGGCATCCGATCCGAGGAAGCGGAAGACGAACCACTTCTGGGTCTGGCCGCGAAACCGGCCGTGCCAGAGCTTCCGGCGGAGATCGTCGGGAAGATCGTAGGAGATCCAGCCGGCACTCTCGGCCAGGAGCTCGGCCTTGTCGGTGCCGGCCTCCTCCTTGAGCTCGCGCCTGGCGGCATCCAGCGGCGTCTCGCCGGCATCGATGCCACCCTGCGGCATCTGCCAGGCGCCGGGCGTCCCGATGCGCTCACCGACGAAGACGTGGCCCGAGTGGTCGAGCAGCATGACGCCGACGCAGGGGCGGTAGCCCGGTTCGGGGCCGTTCATTGCGGCTGGCGGTCGACCGTCGCGGTGATCGGCACGAGCACCAGGCCCTTCTCCTCCAGCGACTCCGTCCAGCGGGCGACACGCTCGATGGTGACGGGGTAAGGATGGCCGATGCCGATGGCGATGCCGGTTTCCTTGGCGATCCTCTCCAGCTCGGCGAGGCGGGTGTCGATGGCGCCGCGCGAGGCCTCGAGGTCGAGGAAGCGGTTGCCGTAGGCGCGGGGCAGGCCAACCGCGGCCGACATCTGCAGGACGAGCGACTTGGGTGTGCCGCGGCCGTCGACATAGAGGAGGCCGCGACGGCGGAGCAGGGTCAGAACCGGCTGCAGCTGCTCTTCGTTGGCGAAGAACCGTCCACCGGTGGTGGTGACGACCCCGACATAGCCCGGCACCCGGCTCAGCACGTATTCCAGCCGATCCAGGTTCTCAGCGGTGCTGAGCGCCGCCAGAAGCGTATAGGGACCGGGATCGTTGCGAGGGAATTCGGGCGGCTCGCTCGGCGCCGCCATCAGCGTCTCGTGGCCGGCGGCGCGCGCCTCCTCGACCAGCTCCTGCACCTTGGCGCCATAAGGCGCGAATGCCAGTGTCACCGCGCCTGGCAGCTGCTGGATCGCCGCCGTCGTGGCCGCGGCCGAGAGGCCGAGATCGGTGATGACGATGGCGATGCGCGGGCGCTTGTCACCCTCGTCGAAAGGCCGGCCATAGACTTTCCAGGCTTGCCGACCGTCCTCGGCGATGATCGGCAGCGGGCCCTTGGGCCCCTGCTCGACCATGCCCGGTTCCGGCGCCTTCTTGAGCTGCACCGGCGGTCCGAATCGGCCGGTCCGCGACGCCGCTGCAGGCGCGGCTCCGGCGGCAGGGAGCGGCGGC
>CAMBVS010000049.1 GCA_945871425.1 Rhizobium sp. Q54
AGCGTCTGCGCCTGCTCGGAGTTCTGGGCGTTGGCCGCGACGTTCTCGGAGATCTCGCTCATCGTCGCCACCGTCTCCTGCAGCGCCGAAGCCTGGCGCTCGGTGCGGGCCGCGAGGTCGTTGCTGCCTTGCGAGATCTCGCCTGCGGCTGCACGGATGGCGTCGATCGACTCCGCGACCTGCACCGCCGTCTTCGACAGGCGGACCAGCATCGCCTTCTGTCCGTCGTCCATCTCCTTGTTGCGGATCGCGTTCTCCTTAAACACCTGGACCGCACCGGCCATTGCGCCGATCTCGTCCTTCCGCTCGCTCCCGGGGATCTCGGCATCGAGCTCGCCGCCGGCCAGCCGGCGCATCGTGGTCGTCATCGCGACGACCGGCATGGAGATGCTTCGGCCGATCAGCCAGCCGCCGAGCAGGCTGAAGGCGAGGACGAGGACGGCGATCCCGATGGCATAGAAGGTCACGCGCTCGACCTGCTCGCGGAAGGTCGTGATGTCGACGATTGCTTCGGTGATGCCGGTGATCTTGCCGCTGAAGTCGCGCAGCGGAGCGGCGTAGGACGCCAGGATCCGTCCGTCGACCGTCTGCGAGGCGATCGAAGTCGTGCCCTTCATGACCTCGGTCAGCCCCTCGGGAGAGTGGAACTGCGGCAGGTCGGCCGTCTTCGCCCGCACGGTCCACTTGCCGCCGGGGGCCGGCATCTGGACGCGCAGATCGCTGTCCAATACCAGCTTGATCGTCTGCAGAGTGCTGTCGGTGAGGCCGAGACCGATCTGCACCAGGCCGATCATCCGGCCTTCGTGCATGACCGGCGCGCTGCCGCGCATGGCGATCGTGCTGCCGCCCTCTCCGCCTTCGAGGCCGACGGTGGCCTGGCCGGTGCGAAACGAGGCGGCGATGGTCGGCACGGCGGTATCGTCGTCTCCGAAGCGAGGCGGATTATGGGCCCGGAAGAAGTTCATGCCGGGGGGCGTGTGCAGATGGAAGCGCTCATAGCCGTAGCGCCCCTTCAGCTCCTCGAATACGGGGACCAGCATTTTGGCGACCTGCGTGCGGTCCTTCTCGATGATGGCCTGGCTGACGACCGGCAAGGCCGCCATCGCCGAGGCGAGCTCCAGCGACGTCCGGCTGGCGCGGTTGAGCTCGCCGGTGAGCTGGTCGGAGGCGCTGCGCAGCAGGCTGACTTCGTTGTCGACGATGCTTCTGTCGTAGATCACGACCGCGCCGGACAGCAGCAGCCCCGAGACGATCGCCGCCAGGGTCGCCGTCGTCGCAATGATCCTCGCTTTGAGATTCATCCCGCCACCCCCGTCCACCGATCCGGCCCGAATCGGGCCGCGCGTTGATTTTACTAGAGAATTGCCCCTTCGGTCGAAGACCTCGGAATTTGCGACCTATGCGCGCTTGGGCGGTACCCGGTTCGACCGATCCGGCGGGGAAGGCTCGAAGGAACTGAATGCCCAAATGTCGGTTGATCCTAGCAATCGTGGCGCTCGGCACCCCGGCCGCGATCATCGCCTTGGCAGCGCGCAGGTCACGTTCCCTGGTTCGGGCGCCGGCTTAGTGAACGCCGTCGCCCTCGCGCTCAGCTTCCTAAGCGTGACCGCCGTCCCGTTGACCGTTCTGCTCGTGCTCCTGGTCCCGGCCAGTATGGAACTCGCCTCAGTCGATCCCCCGCCACTGCGTCCCCTCGAGCGGTGGTGTCGTCACCTTGTACTCGTCGGTGATCTTGGGCGCCTTGGCCAGCTTCTTCAGGTCCGGCAGCGGGCGGCGGAGCTCGGGGTCGCCGGCGATCGCCTGCTCAATCGAGTGGGCGGCGTGGAGCGTGAACAGGTCGGCGGCAGCGGGGCCGGTGATCATCATGCCGAACGGGGTTCCGGTCGGCTCCAGGCCCATCGGCAGCGACAGGCTGGGATTGCCAGTGAGCGAGATCATGTAGGTGAGCGAGAACCAGCGGTAATAGGTGGGGAGCCGCTTGCCGTTGATCTCGTTCATGTAGAGCTGGCTCCACTTGAACGGCGGGACGGCAAGCGTCGGCGACAGGATCAGGTCGTAGTCCTCGTAGAGGCTCTGCACCGTGCGGTAGATGCGGGTCTGCTCGGCCTGCGCCCAGGCGACATCGGACGCGGTATAGGCGAGGCCCTCCTCGTAGTTGGCGATCATGTTGGGGCCGAGGAGCGCGCGATGTCTGGTGTAGTTCGCCCTTTGCCCGTTCAGCATGCCGGTCGCCCGCAGCACGCCGAAGGCCTCGTGCGCGCGGCCCATGTCCGGCTGGATGCGCTCGCAGCTGCGGAACAGCGACTTCAGCTTGCCGATGCGCTGCTGGAAGGTCTTGGCGATGCGCGTGTCGACCGGGCAGGTGCCCCAGTCCACGGTGTAGCCGACCCTGAGCTTCGCGAGATCGAGGGCGACCGGATCGAGGAAGGCGTCGCTGTCGATCGGGCGTGACAGCGGGTCGGCGGGATCGAAGGCGGCCTGGGCGGAAAGCAGCAGGCAGGTGTCGGCGACCGTGCGCCCCATCGGCCCATGCGTGGGGATCATGTTCCAGCCCTGGGCGCGCTTGTCAGTCGGCACCAGGCCGGGGGAGGGGCGGAAGCCCACCACGCCGCAGAAGGCGGCGGGGATACGCAGCGAGCCGCCGCCGTCGGAGCCGGTGCAGATCGGCAGCATGTTGGTCGCCAGCGCCACCGCCGAGCCGCCCGATGAGCCGCCCGGCGTGCGCGTCGGGTCGAAGGGGTTGCCCGAGGGGCCGTGGACCGGGTTGTTGGAATTGGCGCCGGCACCGAACTCCGGCACGTTGGTCTTAGCCACGACAATGGCGCCGGCTTCGCGGCAACGGGCCACCATGGCGTCGTCCTGCCTGGAGCGGTTGTTGCGGAAGATCGGCGAGCCGAAGCTGTTGATCAGCCCCTCGGCATCGTCGAGGTCCTTCACCCCCAGCGGCAGCCCGTGCAGCGCGGCCAAGTCGTCGCCGGCCATCACCGCCTTCTCGGCCGCCTTCGCCTCCTTCATCGCCCGCGGCCAGATGGTGTCGGTCACCGCCTTCACCGCGTGGTTCACCTGGTCGATGCGGGCGTGGCAGCTCTTCAAGAGCTCGACCGGCGAGAGTTGCCTGGCGCCGATCAGGCGGCGGGCCTCGACGGCGGAGAGATCGCAGGGCTCGGTCATTTCGCACTCTTCTCTGGGGGCATTGTCATGCGAGGCAAGGTAGATCATTTTCGAGGCTGATGACGAACCCAGAAGAGTCGTCGCGGCGACCGCCGCTCAAGGTGGCGATCGCCGGTCTCGGTGCGATCGGCGGGGCGCTGGCGCGCCGGCTGGGTGAAGGCGCCATCCCCGGGGTGACCCTGGCCGCCGTCGCGGCGCGGGACAAGGACAAGGCGCGGGCGACGCTCGGCCCCTCGCTGGCGCAGGTCGAGATCAGGAACCTTTCCGACCTCGCGGCCGTGGCAGATGTCGTGGTCGAATGCGCGCCGGCGAAGGTGCTGGACGAGGTCGTGCGGCCGGTCCTCCTCGCCGGCAAGCGGGTGATGGTGCTGAGCGTCGGTGCGCTTCTCGGCCATCCCGATCTGATCGAGCTGGCGCGGAAGACCGGCGGCCAGATCATCGTTCCCTCGGGCGCGCTGCTCGGGCTCGACGCCGTCTCGGCGGCGGCGGAGGGCAAGATCCACTCGGTCCGCATGGTGACGCGGAAGCCGGTGAAGGGGCTGGTCGGCGCGCCCTATCTGGTCGAGCACGGGATCGACATCGAGAGCCTTGCCGAGCCGCTCCGGGTGTTCGAAGGAACGGCACGGGAGGCGGCGAAGGGCTTCCCCGCCAACCTCAACGTCGCGGTCGCGCTGTCTCTTGCCGGCATCGGCCCGGACGAGACGCGGCTTGAGATCTGGGCCGACCCGCACCTGACCCGGAACACGCACCGCATCGTCGTCGACTCCGATGCCGCCCGGTTCGAGATGACGATCGAGAACATCCCGAGTGAGAATCCGAAGACCGGCCGCATCACCGCGCTCAGCGTCGTCGCCGCCCTCCGGAAGCTGGTCAGCCCTCTCCGCGTCGGCACCTAGGGCCTGACCCCTGGCGCTTCCAACGGCATGCCGCGGGCGCGGCTCATCAGGTAGAGCTCGAGGTCGACGTATTCGGGCGCACCATAGGCGTATGGCTCGGCCCGCATGCCGATCAGGCAGTTGCGCAGCCGCCGCTGCAGCGAGCCCAGGCTCTGCCATTCCAGGCGGTAGATCGGATATCCGGTAGGGTGCGCCTGGGGGATGGTCGCGGCGGCCAGCTTCTTGCCATGATTGTCGTCATGGCATTGGGCGCAGGAGAGGTTCAACTGGCCCTGCCGGCGCGCGAACAGGTCGGCGCCGGCTGCCAGGAACGGGGCGAGGCGGGGATCGGCGGGTGGCGCGATCGGGAGATCGCGGGACTGCCTCGCCACATAGGCGCTCAATGACAGAAGCTCGCGGCTCTCATAGGCCCAGGCATCCGCCTTCTGGTTGTCGGTGCGGCAGAGATTGATGCGCTGCTCGAGGTCGATCGGGCGGCTACTCACGCCCGAGAATGCCGGGTAGCGGGCGGCGACGCCGGCCAAGCCGGATGCGGCACCATGGCAGTCGGCGCAGGACTTGGCGGCGGCGCCCTGGCGGCGATCCCAGAGAGCTTCGCCCTGGAGCAGCCAGAGCGTACCCGGATTGGCCGCGTCGTCGTCCTGCATCGCCTGCACGGATGGCCCCATGTCGTGATAGCCGGAGCGTCGCTCCGCTTCGGGGATCTCGGCCCTCGCGACTGTTGCGGCCAGCGCGAGAACGGCGAGCAGGGCCGCCCTTGGCTTCATGCCACCGTGATGGATGCGGTCTCTTCCATCTTGAAGCCGTTGTCGCCGGTCCAGCGGAAGAACAGCACGCCGGTCTCGGTCGCGGTGGTGAAGAACGAGACGAAGGGGTTGGCCGCGATCGCCGAGGACATCTTCAGGCGGAAGACCTCGACGCCGTTATAGGTGCAAAGGAACTCCTCGATGATGTCGCGCGGAATCATCGTACCGTTTGCGCCGGCGCGGAATCCGGTCTCCATCGGGTGCTGGATCAAGGTCTTGACCTCGAACACCTCGCCGCGCTTCACCGACTTCGGCAGACGGATGAGAGCGTTGCTCATTGGACGAGATCCTCGACGCAGGCGGCGACGGTGACGATCACGTTGGCGCTCGCGGTCCAGAAGCTGCCGTCGCTGAGCTCTGCGATCGCCACGAGCTTCTGGGACTCGCGGAGCTTGATGTGCGCCGAGACGCTGGCGCGACCGGCGCGTGGACCCAGATAGGCGTTCATCACGTAGGGCTGCGGGTTCCGCTCGTTGAAGACATGGATCGCCTTGACGTGATCCTTGGCGGTCATCGGGCTCTCGACCGAGACCTTCATCGGCACCGTGTTGCCGTTCTCGACCAGGGGAGGGATGTCCAGCGTCACCCTGCCGGGATTGAGCTTGGCCGAGCCGACCAGCTCCTTGATCGCCGCTGCCAGCTCGTCCGGCGTTGCGCTCGCCGGCGCGGCCGGGATCAGGGTGACCAGTGCCACGCCGGCGAGGAAGCCGCGCCGGGTCACGTCGGTTCTGTGAAGTGTGTCCATCGCGATCGATCCTAGTCCTTCAGCGTCGTCAGGTAGGCGACGACGTCCTCGATCTGCTCGGCTGAGAGAATGGGCTTGTCCACGAACGAGCGGGCGACCCGCGTCAGGCCCTGGGTCCGGTAGTAAGGCGGCATGATCGTAGCAGGGTTGATCCTGGCGGCATCGACGATCCTCAAGCGCAGCTGCCCTTCCGACCAACGGCTTCCGGCGCCCGAGAGTTCCGGCGCCAGCGACCCCTGGAACCGCTCCTCGGGAATCGGGCCGGTGTGGCAGAGGAGGCAGAGCCCGACCTGCCGGTTGGCGACGACGGCACGACCTTTCTCCGGGTCGCCGGGTCTTCCCGTCAGCGAGACGGAGATCGAATCTCCGTTGGCTACATAGGTACGCAACCCCTGGGCGGCGAGGGGCGACGGCCCCCAGACGACGATCGAGGCCACCAAGCCGGCGGCGACGAGATCAGGCCTGGACATGAGCCATTCTCGGATCAAGGGGGCGGCCGAAACCGCCCCCTCATCGCTTACGCCTTCCTCAGGTCATGGTTCATCACCGGCAGCGAGCGGATGCGCTTGCCGGTCGCGGCGAAGATGGCGTTGAGCACCGCCGGGGCCGCGACCGCGATCGTCGGTTCGCCGACGCCGCCCCAGAAGTCGCCCGACGGCACGATCACGCTTTCGACCTTCGGCATCTCGTCCATGCGCATAACGTTGTAGGTGTCGAAGTTGGTCTGCTCGATCGCGCCGTCCTTCACCGTGCATTCGCCGTAGAGCGCCGCCGACAGGCCGTAGACGAAGGAGCCGGCGATCTGGCGCTCGATCTGTGCCGGGTTGACCGCATGGCCGCAATCGGTGGCAGCGACGATCCGGTGGATCTTGAGCTGCCCCTGATCGCTGACCGAGACCTCGGCGACGGCGGCGACGTAGCTGCCGAAGCCCATGATCTGCGCCAGGCCCTGATAGACGCCAGGAGGCGCCTTGCCCCAGCCGGCCTTCTCCACCGCCGCGTTCAACACGCGGAGGTGCCTCGGCTTCAGCAACTTGCGGCGGAACTCGAGCGGATCCTGGCCTGCCGCATGGGCGAGCTCGTCCATGAAGCATTCCATGAAGATCGCGTTCTGGTTGGTGTTCACGCCGCGCCAGAATCCGGCCAGCACATGCGGGTTGCGCATCGCATGGTCGATTAGCAGGTTCGAGATGTTGTAGCCGTAGGCACTCTCGGTCCCGCCGCTGTTGAAACCCTGGAACACCACCGGGTCCATGCCGTTCTGCAGGTTCTGCGGCAGGAGCGAGGCGAGGATCGACTGCCCCGACAGCCGGACATGCAGGCCGGCGAGGTTGCCGGAGGCATCAAGTCCCGCGGACAGCTTGCACTGCATCACCGGATGGAAGGCGCAATGCGTCATGTCCTCTTCGCGCGACCACACCAGCTTGATCGGCGTGCCCGGCATCTCCTTGGCGATCAGCACCGCCTGGCGGACATAGTCCGACCGGCCGCGCCGGCCGAAGCCGCCGCCGAGCAGCATCTTGTGGAAGTCGCACTTCGCCACCGGGTGGCCGGCTGCTTCGGCGGCCGCGGCCAGCGCCGCCTCGCCGTTCTGAGTCGGCCCCCACGCCTCGCACTTGTCGGCGGTCCAGAGAGCCGTGCAGTTCATCGGCTCCATGGTGGCGTGGTTCTGGTACGGATAGCTGTAGGTCGCCTCGAGCTTCTTTGGCGCGCCGGCGATGGCGGCCTTGGCGTCGCCTGCCTGGTTGCCGATGAAGGCCTTCTCAGCGGTGAGGCCCTCGGCCAGCAACGCGGTGATGTCGTCGTTGTTGATCTTGCCGCCGGGACCTTCATCCCATTCGATCGGCAGAGCGGCGAGCGCGGTGCGGGCCTGCCAGTAGCTGGTGGCGACCACGGCGACGCCCTTGCCGTCGACCGCGACCACCTTCTTGACGCCTGGCATCTTCTCGACCCTGGCGGCATCGAAGCTCTTCAGCTTGCCGCCATTGACCGGGCAGTCCCTGATCGTCGCGGTCAGCATGCCCGGCAGCTTGAGGTCGATGCCGTAGATCTGGGCCCCGGTCAGCTTGTCGCGCGTGTCGAGCCGCTTCACGCCCTTGCCGGCGATCTTCCAGTCCTTCGGGTCCTTGAGCTTCACGTCCTTCGGCGGTTCGATCTTCGCCGCGGCCGCGGCGACTTTGCCGTAAGTCGTCGTCTTGCCGGTTCCTTTATGCGTGATGACACTGTTGGCGGCTGAGCACTCGGCCGCCGGCACGTTCCAGTCCTTCGCCGCCGCCTGGATCAGCATCTCGCGCGCGGTGGCGCCGCCCTGGCGGACATAGAGATTGGACTGGCGGATGCCCTGGCTGCCGCCGGTCGAGAAGTTCCCCCAGACGCGGTTGCGGGCCAGGTTCTGGCCAGGCGTCGGATACTCGGTGGTGACCTTGGTCCAGTCGCATTCGAGCTCTTCGGCGACGAGCTGCGCCAAGCCCGTCAGCGTGCCCTGACCCATCTCGGAGCGGGCGATGCGGATGACGACCTTGTCGTCCGGATGGATGACGACCCAGGCGTTGACTTCCTGCACGCCGGTCTGCGCCTCGGCGCGGCTGAACGGAACGCCGAAGCCGAGCGAGAAGCCGCCGGCGACGGCGGCCGAGCTGGCGAGGAAGCTGCGGCGATTGAGCGTGGCTGTGGTGGTGGTCATGATGCGATCCTCCCTCAGCCTTTCGCCGCGTCGTGTATCGCGGCGCGGACCTGCTGGTAGGTGCCGCAGCGGCAGATATTGGTCATCGCCGCGTCGATCTCTTCGTCGGTCGGCTTCGGCGTCGACTTGAGCAGCGCCGCTGCCGCCATGATCATGCCGCTCTGGCAGTAGCCGCATTGCGGCACGTCGTTGTCGAGCCAGGCCTGCTGCACCTTGGTGAGCGTGCCGCCCTCGGCCAGACCCTCGACCGTGGTGACCTTGCGCCGGCCGACCGAGTTCAGCGGAACCTGGCAGGAGCGGTTGGCGACGCCGTCGATGTGCACTGTGCAGGAGCCGCATTGGGCGACGCCGCAGCCGTACTTGGTCCCCGTCAGGCCGATGTCGTCTCGCAACACCCAGAGCAGCGGCGTCCGCGGATCGGCATTCGTCTGATAGATCTTGCCGTTGATGCTGATGGCAACCATGCGCCCAACTCCCTCGTTTCAGCCGGCATTCGCCGTGCATGATGTCGAGGCCAAGAGTAATGCCAGTCAGGCTGATCCTCCCTCACAATGCGGAGAGGGCGGAGTGGGCAGGCGATGACCCGATCCAGTGGGGCGCCGGCGTATGGCCAGCGGTCGGCCTGGTGCGGTTGCTTCAAATAAAAGTCAGGACTATTTAGATAAAAATCGCATGAATATTTAGTCTGTCTATTGATATTTCTCGTAAAATTCACATATCGAGAAACAACACTCTCATTTTGATTTTGGCGGCCGAAATGGCATTGCGCACCCCGTTTTCCCCCATGCATTCGGATCTGAACGCATTTCTTTTCGCCGAGATCGGCGAGGATAAGGCGGGTCTGGTGCTGACGGTCGTGTCCGCGATGGCGCGCTCCGGCCTGGACCCGTGGGTGGAGGCGGCGCGGCTTTCCGCGCTGTCGCCGCGAGCGGCGGCCCAGATGCTGGTTCCGGTGATCAACGGGTCGTCGAACGGAGCCAACTTCGGTGACGTCGAGGCCATCGCCGACCGGCTGGTCCGGCTGCTGCCGAAGGGAGCGACCGCGCCGGTCATCCGCGCGACCGGGAAGCTGATGGTCACGCCGTCAAATGCGGCCTGGATGGTGTGCCTGGTGCTGGCCGTCGCTTTCCTCGCCTGGACGATGACGGACAGGTCGGCCACGGTCGATGAGGGCGCTGCGCGCCTCGCCACGAACGGCGATACGCCCCGCCGTCCCTGATCGCCGGGGATTGCTCTAGTACCGCAGAGACGCATGGGAGTACCGCGCGGGAAAAGGTCGAAGGCGTCGCAAGTCAGCTGTCATCCGTCCGACTCGCACCTTTCGCGGTCGTCCGCCGCGTCGGCCGACGCCTGTTTCGATCGCGCCGAGCGTCGCCATCGCCGCCGTAGGCATGGACATTTGACCTGCATCAAAGCGAGTGGGGCGGGGGCGTCATAGCTTGGTCATCAAACCGCGACGGAGGCTGCCCGATGCTGACCCGCGAAGATTGCCTCGCCTTCTGCGACGTCGATCCGGAAGTCGTCGAAGAGATCGCCCATCACGAGCACATTCCCGAGATTGTTGCGGCTGAACTCGCCTGCTACCTTGTCCACAGTCCCGAGGGCGAGCTTCGCATCCGCCGCATCATCCTCGACGACATCGACGAGGCGGTGGCGGCCGGCGACTTGAAAAAGGCGCTTCGGCTCAAGCTCGCGCTCAGGCACTTCGCTCAGAACCATCCGTTGCCGGGCTGGACCGATCCGGCGCCAAGTCCTCCAGGAGCATCCGTATGAGTCTTCGAACCATTCGTCTCGAGCTGGCGCGCAGCAAGGAGTTCCCAGGGGGAAATCCCCGTCATTTTTACGTGCTGAAGGCGCCGCTGACGTCGGACGGCCATCTCGACGTCGACGCCTGGCGGAAGCAGAAGGAGCTTTGCACCGTCCAGCGCTCCACCGGAGACGGCGAGGACGAGCGCGGCGTCCTCGTCCACACGGCCGGTCGCCGCTGGGCCTTCTCCTACGTGCCGGGGGACGATGCCGACGACGAGCCGATCTTCAAGCTCGACAGGCACGTCTTCAAGCCGGGCGAGTATCTCTCGATCACCGAGCATGACGGGATCGAGCGCACCTTCCGGGTCGCCAGCGTCACGTGAGGCCGGCCAGCTCCTGAAGCTTGGCGGGGCGGGAGAGCTGGATGCGGTTGCCTTCCAACAGCTGGATGATCCCGTCCCGTTTCAGATGAGTGACCGTGCGGCTGACCGTTTCGATGGTGAGGCCGAGGTAGTCGGCGATGTCGCCGCGGCTCATCGTCAGCTCGATCGGGTTGTCGGGGCGGCCGTGACGCCGGGCCGCGTTCGAGAGCAGCAGGAAGAACGAGGCCAGGCGTTCCTTGGCGGTCTTGCGCCCGAGCAGGAGCATCTGGTCCTGGGCGGCCGCCAGCTCGTGGGAGGCAAGGCCGAGAAGCCGGTGCTCGAGCTTCGGCATCTCCTCCAGCAGCCTTTCGAGCTTCTCGCGCGGGAAGCGGCACAGCTTGGTGGCCGAGAGCGCCTCGGCGCTGAAGGCGTAGGATTCCCGATGCATGAGGCCGAGGAAGTCGCCGGGGAAAAGGAAGCCGGTGATCGCCCGCCGGCCGTCGGCCAGTAGCTTGTAGACCTTCACCCCGCCCGACGTGATGTTGAAGACGTGGGTCGCCGGCTCGGCCTCGTCGAAGATCGTCGACCCGTCCCCCATGTCGATCTGGGTCATGATCTGATTGACCCGCGCCTGCTCATCGGCGTCGAGCGAAGCGCAGACGGAGTGGTCCCGCACCGCGCACATGTTGCACGGGTGGACGAGCCCATCCTGAAGATTCCGCTCCCGGGTCTTCACCGCGAACCAGGACATGGTCCGTACTCTCCTGACGTGCCGATCCGATCATACCGAACGGGTCGGCCGTCCCTAAGATCCTCAGCTATCGATGGTTGCAGTCAGCTGACATTTAAGGATAGCAAGAGGGCCGCCATTCGCCTGTGCGGCATTCTGTCCTTAACGCAAGCCGAGGCCGCCGAGCGGGTTCGAACTGCCGGTGTTGACGCGGGGAACCTGCAGGAGTTTCCGGCATTGGCTCGGGCTGGCGGCGACGAAGCCGCCTTCGATGAACCGCCCCTGGGCCCAACCCAGGGTCGGCAGCTCGTCGAAAAAGGCGATGTCCAGGCTGACGGCGATCGCGGCGCATCCCCGGAGGTTGGCGAGAGCGTGCATTCCCTCGATCAGATGATCGACGGTGCGCTCGCGGCCCGGGAAATCGGCGACCATGAGGTTGCCGACCGACAGCGTGCGCCCATGGGCGAGCTCGTCCCTGAGCTCATGGGAGAAGATGCCGGCGATGTAGCCGGCCTGATTCTGGGCCATCATGATGCCGCGCGCCGCCCGCTCGGCGCGATCGTGGATGTAGGCACGGGCGAACGCGGTCCAGCGGGGAAGGCTCGTATCGGGGAGGATCGCCCGCACCAACGGGAACGCCTGTGGAATCTGTTCGCGCTCGAGCGGGCGCAGGACGAGAGGGTCGGCCATTACATACCTTGTAGGGCCGTCTTCCCCGAGTGACATTGATGCAGATCAAGGAAGCGGCGCATCGCCCGTGTTCCTTTGACGCACCATCTGAGGAGACCCCATGGCCATCAAGAGCATTCTCGTCGTGATGTCGGGAGCGGCGGGCGAGGAGGTGCGGCTGAAGGAGGCCTTTGCGCTCGCGGCGCGGCACGGCGCCGCCATCGCGGCCCTCCACGTCAAGCCGACGCCGGCTCTTTACGTCAGCAGCCCGGGGATGGAGATGCCCGTGGCCATCATCGAATCCCAGCAGCGGGAGATCGACCGCACGGCCGAAGCCGTCGAAGCAGCGGTCAAGGCCGAGGCGGGGAAGGCCGGAGTCGCCGTCGAATGGCGCTCGGAAGAGGGTGACGAGATCACCGTTGCCGGCATTCATGCACGTTACGCTGACCTGGTGATCGCCTCGCCGGACGTTGCGCGCGACCTCGTCTTCTCCTCGGCCTCGCCGGTGCTGGCGTTTCCCGACGGCGCCAAGCCGGCCGCGCCCAAGCGCGTGCTGATCGCCTGGAACGGCAGCCGCGAGGCCGCGCGGGCGGTACGCGATGCCCTGCCCCTGATCGAGGCAGCGGCGACGGCGACCGTGATCGTCGTCGACCAGCCGGCCGGCCAGTCGATCGGGACCGACCTCGGCCGCGCGCTGGCGCATCACGGTATCAAGGTCGAGGTGAGCGAGCGGGTTTCGGGCGGCGCCGACATCGGCGCGATCCTTCTGGAGGAGGCCCGGACGTCAGGCGCCGAGCTTCTGGTGATGGGGGCCTACGGCCACTCGCGCTTCCGCGAATGGGTGCTCGGGGGCGCTACCGAGCTGGCGCTGAACGAGGCCAAGATCCCCATTCTACTGTCGCACTGAGGCCGGTCATGGATCGCCGCGATCTCGTCGGCCGCTACGACCGGCGGGTGCCGCGGTACACCAGCTACCCGACGGCGCTCCAGTTCCGGGCGGTGAGCGGGGATGGCTGGTACCGGGACTGGCTCGGCGGGGTTCCGGGCGCCGCGGAGGTTTCGCTCTATCTGCACATCCCCTTCTGCCGGGTCATGTGCTGGTATTGCGGCTGCCACACCCGCGTCGCCAAGGACGAGCGGCCGGTGCAGAGCTACGTGGCGGCGCTCCGGCGCGAGATCGCCCTCGTCGCCGAGGCGATCGGCCGCCGAGCCGTCGTCCGCCGCATCCATTGGGGCGGCGGAACACCGACGATGCTTTCGCCGGGGGCGTTCGCTGCGATCAATGACGACCTAGCGCAGCACTTCGATCTGCTGCCGGATGCCGAGCATGCGGTCGAAGCCGACCCGCGTGCGCTCTCCGACGAGCTGATCGAGACCCTGGCCGCAGCCGGGGTGACGCGGGTGAGCCTCGGCGTGCAGACCCTGTCCGAGGCGGTCCAGCGCCGCATCAACCGCATCCAGCCCTTCGAGCAGGTGGCTGCGGCGGTGGAGCGCCTGCGGCGGGCCGGCATCGGCAACCTCAACTTCGATCTGATGTACGGTCTTCCGGCGCAAACGACCGCTGATGTCGTCGCGACTGCGGAGGCGGTGGCGGCGCTGTCGCCCTCGCGGCTGGCGCTGTTCGGCTATGCCCATGTCCCCTGGATGAAGCCGCACCAGCAGCGGATCCGCGAGGATGAGCTTCCGGACGCGGTCGAACGCCTCGATCAGCTCCTCGCCGGGGCCGAGGCGCTGCAGACGGCCGGCTATGTCCGCATCGGCTTCGATCACTTCGCGCGGCCGGACGACGGTCTCGCCCGTGCCGCCGCAGAGGGGCGGCTGCATCGCAACTTCCAGGGCTACACCGACGATCCGTCTCCGGTGCTGATCGGTTTCGGCGCATCGGCGATCGGCCAGATGCCGGGCGGCTACGTGCAGAACGCGGTTGGGATCCCCGATTGGCAGGAAGGCGTCTTCGCCGGACGGTTGCCGGTGGCGAAGATGCGGGGCGTCGTGGCCGAGGACCTGCTGCGGCGTGAGGTGATCGAACGCCTCCTCTGCGATCTCCAGGTCGACCTGGCGCCGATCCTTGCCGAACACGGGTTCGCTCCGGCGCATCTTGACGAGTGCCTTCAAGGCCTGGATGCCCCGGTGGCCGACGGGCTCGTCGTCGTTGACGGTCGGCGGGTCCGCGTCACTGAGGCGGGCTGGCCGTTCCTCCGCACCATCGCGACAGCCTTCGACGGCTACCTGTCGTCGGCCGAGGGCCGGCACGCGCGCGCCGTCTGAAATCATCCGGCAATGAATCTCGAGTTCCTGCTCGCGGTCTGCGGACTCGGCGCTGACGCGGCGGGCGGCTACTGGTTGATTCCCGCGCTGTTGCTCGCCGGTGTTCTGGGCGGGGCGGGGCACTGTTCGATCATGTGCGGGCCCTTCGTGCTGGCGCAGGTTGCCGACCGCTTCAGCGCCGGCGCCACCAACCGGGCCTCGACCGCCCTGTTGCTGCCCTATCAGGCGGGACGGATCGCGACCTATGCCCTTCTGGGCGCGATCGCCGGCGGCTTCGGCGGAGCGTTCACCTGGCTCGGGGGGGCACCATGGCTGGCGCCGGCGGCCTTGTTCCTCGCCGCCGCAGCCTTCGCGCTCCGGGGAGCCGGAGCGCTTCGGATCATCGGTTCCGGTTGGCTGGTGGGCAGGGTCGCGCATGGACGGTTGCGCGGCCTCGGCCTCGGCCTGGCTCTCGGTTTTCTTCCCTGCGGCCTCGTCTACGCCGCCTTGGTTGCGGCAGTGGGTGCCGGCGGCGCCGTTCCCGGCGCGCTTGCCCTCGCCGCGTTCGGGCTCGGCACGCTTCCGTCGTTGGCTGCCATCGGCTGGCTCGGCGTCGCCGCCGGCAGGCGATGGCTCGAACTCGCCAGGAGCGCGGCGCCCGTCTTCAGCCTGGTCAACGCCGCAATCCTGGCGGCGCTCGCCTTCTCGATGACTTGAGGTTCTACTCGACCAGGTCGCGGTACGCGTGCCAGGTGGCCAGCCCCACCAGCGGCAGGGCCAAGGCAAGGCCGAGATAAAGGGTCGCGACACCGAGCCCGGTGAAGACGACGATCAAACCGGCCCACAGCGCCATGGCCTGCCGGTTTGCCATCACCGCGGTGACGCTGGTCGCGATCGCCGTTGCCACCCCAACGTCACGATCGAGCAGCATCGGGAACGAGACGACGGAGATGCTGAAGACTACGGTCGCCAGAACAGCGCCGATCAGCGTGCCGACCATCAGGAAGGGCAGGCCGATCCCGGTGTGGAGGAGGGCGTTCGCCAAGCCATCCAGGCTCGGATGGACATCCTGGAAGAACAGCGCGAAGAGCAGGCTCGCGGCTCGGACCCAGGCGAGGTGGATGAGCATGAGGATGAAACCGGCCAGGGCGATCTGCAGGCCGTTCCGGCGCCAGGCGAAGGCAGCCTCCTTGATCGTCGCGACCTCGCCGCGCTCCAGACGGCGGCTCACCTCGTAGAGGCCGACGGCGAGGACGGGGGCAATCAGCATGAATCCGGCCGCGAGCGGCAGCAGAAGATAAGGAATGTCGGCCAGGAGCAGCCCCGCGGTGAGGCCGCAGCTGGCCACGACCAGGGCGATTCCGTAGCCCAGGCAGACGCCGGGCGCCCGGACCAGATCGCTCCAGCCACGGGCCAGCCAGACCCAGGGCCGGTCGACGGGAACCACGCGGATTCGCGGGCTCGGCGTGGTGAAGACCGGAATCGCATCGCTCACGGCATCGTCCTCCCGGCCGCTTCGTCGCGGGCGCTCGACTTATACCGTTGGTATTATGCAGGGATTGCCCGGGGCGTCGATTGACTTGGATCAATGATGCCGCGGGGGTGGTGGGTATGGTGCGCGACCGGGCCGTTTCAAGCCCGGCTGAGAGACAGTGCTGGCGGGGGGATTCCGAATGACCGCGACGACCATGGCCGTGGGGGCGAGGAGCGAGAGCCGCGAGCTCTACTTGGAGGACGTGGTCCGCGTCTCGATGGTGCTGACGGTCTTCTGGGGCATTGCCGCCTTCGCCGTCGGTCTCCTGATCGCGCTCCAGCTGGCCTTCCCGGTGCTGAATTTCGACCTCGAATGGACGACGTTCGGTCGGCTGCGGCCGCTACACACCTCGGCCGCGATCTTCGCCTTCGGCGGGACGGCGTTGATCGGTAGCTCGTTCCATGTCGTCCAGCGGACCTGCCGGGCCCAGCTCTTCGGCGGCGAGCCGGTCGCCTGGTTCATCCTGATGGGCTACCAGCTGTTCATCGTCGTCGCTGCGACCGGCTACCTCCTCGGCATCACCCAGAGCCGCGAATACGCCGAGCCCGAGTGGTACGCCGACCTCTGGCTCACCCTCGTCTGGGTCGTCTACCTCGTCGCCTTCGTCGGCACGCTGGTGAAGCGCGAGGAGCCGCACATCTATGTCGCCAACTGGTTCTTTCTCGCCTTCATCCTGACCGTCGCGCTGCTGCACGTGGTCAACAACCTGGCGATGCCGGTCTCGGTCTTCGGCACCAAGAGCTACTCGGCCTTCGCCGGTGTTCAGGACGCGTTGACTCAGTGGTGGTATGCCCACAACGCCGTCGGCTTCTTCCTCACCGCCGGATTCCTCGGGATGATGTACTACTTCATCCCGAAGGCGGCGGGCCGGCCGGTCTATTCCTACCGGCTGTCGATCGTGCACTTCTGGTCGCTGATCTTCCTCTACATCTGGGCGGGCCCGCACCACCTGCACTACACGGCGTTGCCGGAGTGGGCGCAGATGCTGGGCATGGCCTTCTCGATCATGCTGTGGATGCCCTCGTGGGGCGGCATGATCAACGGCCTGATGACGCTGTCCGGTGCCTGGGACAAGCTTAGGACCGACGCCAGCCTCCGCTTCTCGGTCACCGCCGTCGCCTTCTACGGCATGTCGACCTTCGAAGGCCCGGTGATGTCGATCCGGCCGGTGAACGCGCTCAGCCACTACACCGACTGGACCATCGGCCACGTGCATTCGGGCGCGCTCGGCTGGGTCGCCTTCATCGTCTTCGGCATGCTCTACCACATCGTTCCGGTGCTCTGGGGCCGGAAGGACCTCTATTCGCGGCGCCTGGCGGAGGTGCACTTCTGGATCTCCACCATCGGCATCGTGCTCTACATCACCGCGATGTGGGTGAGCGGCATCATGCAGGGCCTGATGTGGCGGGCCTACGACGAGCTGGGATTCCTCCAGTACTCGTTCGTCGAGACCGTCCAGGCGATGCATCCCTTCTACGTCATCCGCGCCATGGGCGGCGCCCTGTTCCTGATCGGCGCCCTGGTCATGGCCTACAACCTCTGGCGCACGGCCCGCGGCGACGCGGCGCCGGCGCGGGTCTAAGGAAGCACGACCGATGTTCAGTCATGCGAAGATCGAGACCAACACCGCTCTGCTGCTGGTGCTGGCGCTCCTGACGGTGGCGATCGGCGGCATCGTCGAGATCATCCCGCTCTACACCATCGAGACGACGATCGAGCGGGTCCAGGGGGTGCGCCCCTACAGCCCGCTCGAGCTGGTCGGCCGCAATATCTACATCCGCGAAGGCTGCTATCTCTGTCACAGCCAGCAGATCCATCCGTTCCGCGACGAGGTCGAGCGCTACGGCCACTACAGCCTGGCGGCCGAGAGCATGTACGACCATCCCTTCCAGTGGGGCTCCAAGCGCACCGGTCCGGATCTCGCCCGGGTCGGCGGCAAGTACTCGAACGAATGGCACGTCGCCCACATGGTGCAGCCGCGCTCGGTGGTGCCGGAATCGATCATGCCGGGATATCCCTTCCTGCTCGACCGGACGGTGAACGCCTCCGACATCGCCCAGCACCTCCGTGCCGTCCGCAAGGTCGGGGTTCCATACACCGACGAGATGATCGAGAACGCACGCGCCGACATCGACGTGCAGCAGAACCCCGACGCCGACACCACGGACTTCGCCAAGCGATACCCCAAGGCGGTGGTCGGCGCCTTCGACGGCAATCCGGCGCGGCTGACCGAGATGGATGCGCTGGTCGCCTACCTGCAGGTGCTCGGCACCATGGTCGACTTCTCGGCGGTGACGCCGCAGCAGCTGAAGCAGTAGGAGGCAACGATGGACCTCGTCGCCGTCTACCCGGCCCTCAAGTCCCTGTGGACCGTCTGGCTCGTTCTCGTCTTTGCGCTTCTCGTGTTCCGTGCGCTCCGGCCGAGCCGCCGGGCCGCGCTCGAGATTGCCGCGTCCATTCCTCTCCGCGACGGCGAAGGCCGGGAGTAGTTCATGCCGACCAAGATCGAGAAAGACTCCGTCACCGGCCAGAACACCACCGGCCACGAGTGGGACGGCATCAAGGAGCTGAATACGCCGCTGCCGACCTGGTGGCTCTACGTCCTCTACGCGACCGTGCTGTGGTCGATCGGCCAGTTCGTCCTCTACCCGTCGATCCCCGGCGTCAGGACCTACTTCTCGGGCGTGCTCGGCTATTCCGCCCGCGAAGAGCTGGTGCAGAAGATGCAGGCGGCGGCCGATCAGAAGGCGCCGTTTCTCGACCGTATCCGCCAGGCGAGCCTTGCCGACATCCGGAAGACGCCCGAGCTTCTGGGCTATGCGGTCGCCGGCGGGCGAGTTGCCTTCGCCGAGAACTGTGCCGGCTGCCACCAGTCCGGCGGCGCCGGCGCCAAGGGCTATCCGAGCCTCGCCGACGACGAGTGGCTCTGGGGCGGCAACCTGGCGGAGATCGAGCGCACCATCCGCTACGGCATCCGCAGCGCCCATCCCGATTCCCGCACCAGCTTGATGCCCCGCTTCGGCCTCGACGGCGTGCTCGAGCGCGACAAGATCGATGACGCCGCCGAGTTCGTGCTCTCGCTCAGCAACCGGGCGACCAATGCCGACGCGGCCAAGCGCGGCGCCACGGTCTATGCCGAGAACTGTGCCGCCTGCCACGGCAACGCCGGCGCCGGCCAGCGCGAGCTGGGGGCGCCCAATCTCGCCGACGGCATCTGGATCTATGGCGGCGACAAGGCAAGTATCGTCAAGGTCATCGCCGAGTCGCGGAACGGCGTCATGCCGGCCTGGACCGATCGCCTCGACCCGGCCGTTATCAAGATGCTGACCGTCTACGTCCACGCGCTGGGCGGCGGCGAGTGAGGAGATGCCAGTGGCGCCCCTCGACGGCGGAACGGGGTCCTTTTACGCGACCAGGGCCAAGGTCTATCCGCGCGCCGTAGGCGGCTTCTACCGACGCATCAAGTGGGCGTTCCTCGCCGTCCTTCTCGGCATCTACTACATCGTGCCGTGGCTGCGCTGGGATCGCGGGCCGGGGGCGCCCGACCAGGCGGTGCTCATCGACCTGCCCGGCCGCCGCGCCTATTTCCTCTGGATCGAGATCTGGCCGCAGGAGGTCTACTACCTCTCGGGCTTGCTGATCCTGGGCGCGGTCGGCCTCTTCCTCGCGACCAGCCTGCTCGGGCGCGTGTGGTGCGGCTACGCCTGTCCGCAGACCGTCTGGACCGATCTCTTCATGTGGGTCGAGCGGTTGATCGAAGGCGACCGGGTGCAGCGTATGCGCCTCGACCAGCAGCCGCTGACGACGGCCAAGGGCGCGCGAAAAGTGGCGAAGCACTCGGCCTGGCTGCTGATCTCGGCGGCGACGGGCGGCGCCTGGGTCTTCTATTTCATCGATGCCCCGACCGCGTTCGCCGAGATCTTCTCCGGACAGAGCTCGGTCGAGGTCTATTTCTTCATCGGCCTCTTCACCGCCACCACCTACCTCCTGGCCGGCTGGGCTCGCGAGCAGGTCTGCACCTACATGTGCCCTTGGCCACGCTTCCAGGCGGCGATGCTCGACGTGCACAGCCTGGTGGTGACCTATCGCGACTACCGCGGCGAGAAGCGGGGCAAGCACAAGCAGGGCGAGACCTGGGAGGGGCGGGGCGACTGCGTCGACTGCCGCGCCTGTGTCGTCGTCTGCCCGACCGGCATCGACATCCGCGACGGCCAGCAGCTCGAATGCATCGGCTGCGGCCTCTGCGCCGATGCCTGCGACGAGATCATGGACAGGGTCGGACGCCCACGCGGCCTGATCGCCTTCGATACGCTGGCGAACGTCTCTGCCGCGGGCCGGGGCGAGACTGGACGCTATCGGGTCCTGCGTCCGCGGACCATCGCCTACGGCCTGCTGCTCCTCGTGGTCGGAGCGGTGATGGCCGTCGCCCTTGCGATGCGGGCCGACGTCGAGCTGACGGTGCTGCGTGACCGCAGCCCGCTCTTCGTCACTCTGGCCGACGGCGCCATCCGCAACGGCTATACCGTGAAGGTCCTCAACAAGACGCGCCAGCTGCAGGCCTATCGGCTGACGGTCGACGGGCTTCCCGGCGCCCGCCTGGCGATCGTCGGCGACGGCTCGATCACCGACGATCAGGCGCATGCGAGCCTGGAGGTGAAGCCCGATGCCGTCGGCACCTTCCGCGTCACCGTTCGTGCCGAGCGGCGTCAGCTCGCCGGCGAGGCGACCGACGTCCGTTTCCGCCTGGAAGGCGACAACGACGCGCGCGCCAGCCAGGCGACCGTATTCTTGGGACCGAAGCCATGATCACCGCCGCCGACCGCCGCAGCAGCTGGATTCCCTGGATTTTCGTCGTCGGCATGGCGGTCGTCGTCGTGGTCAACGGCGTGCTCATCACCGTCGCGCTCCGCACGTTCCCGGGTCTCGTGGTCCAGCGCCCCTATGATCGCGGCCTCGCCTACAACGATGAGCTCCGGCGGAGCCAGGCTCAGGCCGCGCTCGGCTGGCAGGTCTCGCTCCGCTACCTCGACGACAACCTGACGGTCCGCATCGTTGATGCCTCTGGCGCAACCGTCACCGGCCTCGCCGTGCATGCGACGCTGTCGCGGCCGCTCGAGGAGGGCGTGTCCCTCGATGTGGACCTGATGCCGTTGGGCAACTCCTATCGTGCGGCGCTGGCGCTGCCGAAGCGCGGACAATGGGAGGCTCGCATCGGGGCGACGGGACCGGCCGGCGAGTTCCGCGCGTCCTATCGGCTGATGGTGCCGTGACCGGCGCTGCGATCACGCTTGATCGCGAAGCCGGCGCCGAGGCCGGGCGTTGCGCGCATTGCGGGCAGGACACCGCCGGCGGCGCCCGTTTCTGCTGCGCCGGTTGCGGTGCTGCGCATCGGCTGATCGGTGAGCTCGGCCTCGACACCTATTACACGCGTCGCGGCGACATGGGGGCCACCGGGCGGCCGGCGGCCGAGGGCGAAGCGATCCCGGTCACGCCCTTCGTCATGTCCGAAGGCGATCAGTGCCGCCTCGACGTGATGGTGGACGGCCTTCAATGCGGCGCCTGCGCCTGGCTGATCGAGGCGGCGCTGGCCCACGATCCGCTGCTCGATCATGCCCGGGTCAATCTGACGCAGCGCCGGCTGCGTCTCTCCTGGCACGGCGCTCCCGAGATCGGCGAGCGCCTAGCCGGCGTGGTGCGCGGCCTCGGCTATGCCGTGGCGCCGTTCGATCCGGAGCGGCTGGCGACCACGCTCGATGCGGAGGAGCGCGATCTGCTGCGCTCGCTCGCGGTCGCCGGCTTCGCCGCCGCCAACGTAATGCTGCTGTCGGTTTCGGTGTGGTCGGGCGCGCTTGGCGAGATGGGAACGGCGACGCGCGACCTGCTGCACTGGGTTTCGGCGCTGATCGCGCTGCCGGCGATCGTCTACGCGGTCCGGCCTTTCGCGCGTTCGGCCGCCACGGCGCTCGCCGCCGGTCGCACCAACATGGACGTGCCGATCACCATCGGCGTGACGCTCGCCGCCGGCATGAGCCTCTTCGATACGTGGCAATCCGAAGCTCATGCCTATTTCGACTCCGCGATCACGCTGCTCTTTTTCCTGCTGATCGGCCGCTACCTCGACCGCCGCGCCCGCGGGCGTGCCCGGTCGGCGGTCGAGCACGTGGCGGCGCTGACGGCGCGCTCGGCAACGGTTCTCGATGCGAACGGGCAGGCGCGGATCGTCAGGCCGTCGGAAGTCGCGCTCGGCGAAACCGTGCTGGTGGCCGCCGGCGAGCGTATCGCCGTCGACGGCCGGGTGATCTCGGGATCTTCCGATGTCGACACCGCCCTGGTGACCGGGGAGTCGTTGCCGCGGCCCGTCACTCCGGGCGAGACGGTGCACGCTGGCATGGTCAACCTGACGCGGGCGATCCAGGTCGCGACCGAGCGCACCGGCGAGTCGACGCTCCTGGCCGAGATCGGCCGGATGCTGGCGGCCGCCGAGTCCGGCCGTTCCCGCTTCGTGGCGCTGGCCGATCGTGTCGCCCGGTCCTATGCGCCGGTCGTTCACCTGACAGCGCTCGCCACATTCTTCGGCTGGCTGCTGCTCGCCGATGCCCCGTGGCATCCGGCGCTGGCGGCGGCGGTGGCCGTCCTGATCATCACCTGTCCCTGCGCGCTGGCGCTGGCGGTGCCCGCCGTCCAGGTGGTCGCGTCCGGCCGCCTCTTCCGCCAGGGCGTGCTCC
This sequence comes from Rhizobium sp. Q54, assembly GCA_945871425.1. Lineage (GTDB taxonomy): Bacteria > Pseudomonadota > Alphaproteobacteria > SHVZ01 > SHVZ01 > SHVZ01. Next base: position 22,318 of record CAMBVS010000049.1, read on the forward strand.
TCAAGTCGCCGACGGCGCTGGAGCGCCTGGCGCATGTCCGGACGATCGTCTTCGACAAGACCGGGACCCTGACCATCGGCCGCCCGGAGCTGATCGATCGCCCGTCCGCCGGCGACCTGGAGGTCGCGGCCGGCATGGCCCGGGCCAGCCGCCACCCTCTGAGCCAGGCCTTGGTCAGGTCTGCGCCGACGGCGCCGGCACTGGACGACGTGGTCGAGCATCCGGGCGAGGGGCTGGCGATTGGGGACGTCCGCCTCGGCAGCCGCCGCTTCGTCGGCGCTCCCGACCCCGCCGACGGCTGGCGCGGGCCGGAGCTGTGGCTGGCACAGCCCGGCCTGCCGCCGCTTCGTTTCCGCTTCGCCGATCCGGCGCGCGCCGACGCCGCGGAGACTCTCGAGCGCCTGACGGCGCTCGGCTATCGGCTGGTGCTGCTCTCCGGCGATCGCCGCGAGGTCGTCGCCGAGCTCGCCGCGTCGCTCGGCATCGCCGATTGGCGAGCGGAGGTGGGGCCGGCGGAGAAGTCGGAGGCGATCGCCGCTCTCGCGGAAGGTGCAGGCCCGGTCGCCATGGTCGGCGACGGCCTCAACGACGCGCCGGCGCTGGCCAAGGCCTATGTCTCGATAGCGCCGGCGACCGCCGCCGACATCAGCCGGGCTGCCGCCGATGCCGTGTTCCAGGGCGATCGCCTGGCGCCGGTCGCCGAGATCCTCGACGTCGCAAGGCGGGCGGAGCGGCTGGTGAAGCAGAACCTGGCCTTGGCGCTCGCCTACAACCTGCTGGCCGTGCCGCTGGCGGTCCTGGGCCACGTGACGCCGCTGGTCGCCGCGGTCGCCATGTCGTCCTCGTCCTTGCTGGTCGTCGGCAATGCCTTGAGGCTCGGACGCCGATGACCGGACTCATCTATCTTATCCCGGCGGCGCTGTTCCTCGGCCTGATTGGCTTGGCTGCGTTCCTGTGGTCGCTGAAATCCGGCCAGTTCGACGACCTCGACGGCGCCGGCAGCCGCATCCTATTCGATGACGATCGTCCCCCCAACCCCAAGACGGAGACCAAGCCATGAGCATTCTTCCGGTTTCCTGGATCGTCGGCGTCTGCGTCGGCATCCTTGGCCTGCTCGGCCTGACGATGGCAGCGCATTCCCTCGATGCCGGGACTCACATCTTCGGCATGCTGCTCTTCGCCTTCGCCATCCTGTTCGACTTCTGGCTGATCAAGCGCAGCTACGACCTGCAGGAGCGCGGCCAGTCGATCTGACGGCGGCGGCTACTCGCCGGCGGGGGAAGGTGATGCCTCGGCCGGGGGCTCCGCGGTCCGGCGCGTCTTCCTGGCCTTGGTCGCAGCGTCAAGATCGTGCGCGGCGCCGCATTTCGGGCAGGTGATCTTCGGCTTCTTGAGGTCGTAGAAGCGCGCCGCGCAGGCCATGCACAGGCGCTTGGTCCCCATCTCCGGTTTGGCCACGTGTCGATCCTCCGCGATATTGGTCGTCACGTGCCGTGCATCGGGCTCATGAGGGGGGCGGAGACTGGTCTTATTTGTCCGCGGGTTCAAGGGGTCTTTTGTGCAACCGGGCGGTGTGCCGCGCCGGCGGCACCTGCTGACTCGTACCGTGGCTCGAACATGGGGATGCCACAGAGGCGGCCGGAACCGGGGTTGTCGCCCAGCGTTTTCAGGGGAGCAGACGGAACCCGATACGGATTCCATTGGAAGAGTCATGAGCAAGTTCGCGATCGAGGTCGTTGTACCGGCGACGACCCTTACAGCGTGCGGGCAACCGGCACCACGCAGCGATCTGGCCTATCTGGACCGCGGCACCGGGACCTATGTGATCGACTGCAGTCCCTGTAGTGGTGACTGCTTCGACCGCTACTACTAAGGCCCGCGGTACTTGCGTAGGCCGCAGGATAGACGCCCGATCGGCGTGACATTCACCGACGCGACAGTTCAACCGCGTTTGGAGGTGTCATGGCGAGGTTGGTACTCGGAGCGCTGCTCCTGGCGATGACATCGCTCGGTGGCTGCGTCGTCTACGATCCCCATTACGGGTACGGCGCTCCCGGCTACTCCGGCGGCGCCTACTACAGCGGCGGAATCTACTACGATGGCGGAAGGCATCATCGGCACCGTCGACGCTGGTAAGTGCCGATTGCTCCTAGTGAACCTCGACCGGGCGGCTCGCCCGGTCGAGGTCGGGGGCGATCCGCTGCTCGGCAAAGCCGATCAGGCGCGTCATCGCGAAATTGATGATCAGGTAGATGGCGCCGGCGGCGAAGAACACCTCGAAGGATCGAAAGGTCTCAGAGATGATCTTGTGGGCGAGGCCGGTCACTTCCATCAGTGTGATGGTGGAGACCAAGGAGGTCGCCTTGATCATCAGGATGATCTCGTTGCCATAGGCCGGCAGCGCTTGGCGAAGCGCGATCGGCGCGACGATGCGCCGGTAGAGCGTGAGCCCCGACATGCCGAAGGCGCGGGCCGCCTCGATCTGGCCCGAGGGCACCGACTGCAATCCGCCCCGAACGATCTCGGCGCCATAGGCGGCCGTGTTCAGCGTCAGCGCCAGCAGCGCGCAGTAGTAGGGCGAGCGGAAGAACCACCAGAGCCCCATCTCGTCCAGCGCGGGCCGGAACTGGCCGAGGCCGTAGTAGATCAGGAAGATCTGGACCAGGAGCGGCGTCCCCCGGAAGACGAAGACGAAGGAATCGGCGATCCACGCGATCGGCCGGAACCACATCCGCATCATCAGCGCCAGCAGGATGGCGGCGACCAGGCCGATCGCGATCGAGGAGAAGGCGAGCTGAAGCGTCAGCGGCACGCCGCCGAGAAGGCGGACGAAGGTGTCGTAGAGGAAGATCGGGTCCACGCTAGACGCGCCGCATGCCGCGCGTCGCCCAGGTCTCGGCGCGGCGGAAGATCCAGGTCGAGGCGGTGGTCAGCACCAGGTAGAACGCGACGGCGGTGATGTAGAAGACGAAGGGCTGGCGCGTCGATCCGGCGGCGACATGGGCCTGCCTCAGGAGGTCGGAGAAGCGGGTCTCGTAGAAGACCACGAGGTCGGCGAGGCGGATTTCAGAGAGCGTGATCGACAGGCCGACCACCGCGACCAGCGCACTCTCCTTCAGCACCAGTTGCCAGATATTGCCCATCCCCGGCATGCCGTAGCGCATTACCTGCGGGCCGACGATGCGCCTGAGCAGCGCCAGGCCGGAGAGGCCGAAGGCGCGGGCCGCATCGATCTCACCCGGCGGGATCGCAAGATAGGCGCCGCGGATCACCTCGGTCTGGTAGGCGCCGGAGACGATGCCGATGGCGAGCGTGCCGGCCATGAATCCGGGAAGGCCGATGAAGCCCTGTACCCCCAGCATGTTCCCGATCGACGTCACGACGGCGCTGCCGCCAAAATAGAAGAGGTAGATGACCAGCAGGTCGGGAACCCCGCGGAGCACGGTCGTATAGACGTCGGCGATGCGGCGGGCGAGGCGGGAGCCCGACAGCTTGGCGGTGGCGGCGATGGTTCCGAACAGGAGGCCGAAGAGGAAGCCGACGATGGCCACGGCCAGGGTCAGGACGGTGGCGAACAGCATCTCGTCGAGCCAGCCCTGGGGCCCCCATTGCATCAGCTCGAAGAACGACTTCGCCTGCATGGGATTCCAGTGAGGCCTTTTTCGGAACCCTCTCCCGCGCAACGCGCGGGGGAGGGATGGGGTGGAGGCCGAGCGTAGCGAGGTCGGGCGCGTCGCTTCAGGAAGAAAGACCACGCTACGCTCGGCCTCCACCCCATCCCTCCCCCGGCTTTGCCGGGAGAGGGGGTACGAAAGCGAGCTTACGACTTCGGCGTCATGTCGACCTTGAACCACTTCATCGACAGCGTCTTGATCGTGCCGTCGGTGATCGCCGACTTCACCGCCGCGTCGAAGGCCGTCTTCAGGTCGGCGTCTTCCTTGCGGATGCCGACGGCGACGCCGAGCCCGAGCATGCCGCCGGAGAAGGCGGGGCCGGCGATCATCATGTCCTTGCCGGTGGGCGTGTCCATCGTCGCTTTCGCCGCCGAATGCGCGCCGACGGTGGCGTCGAGGCGGCCGGCGGCGAGGTCGAGGTCGTGCTGCTCGGTGGTCTTGTATTCGCGGATCTCGGCGACGTCCTTGAAGTACTTCTCGGCCCAGGCGAGGTTGGTGGTCGAGCCCTGGACGCCGAGGATCTTGCCCTTGAGCATGGGCTTGAGATCGGCGATCGCCTTCTCGGAGGCGGCAAGATCCTTGGTCAGGTTGAATTCGCCACCGGGCAGCTTCGCCAGCGGCGAGGTCTTCAGCACCATGAAGCCGTGCGCGCCGGCAGCGTAGGCCTGGGTGAAGCTGATCGTCTCCATCCGCTTCGGCGTGATGTTCATGCCGGCCATGATGGCGTCGTACTTCTTGGCCAGCAGCGACGGCATGATGCCGTCCCAGTCCTGGGCGACGAACTCGCAATCGAGCTTGGCGCGCTTGCAGAGCTCGGCGCCGAGGTCGAGCTCGAAGCCTTCGAGCTTGCCGGCGCTGTTGACGAAGTTCCAGGGCGCATAGGCCCCTTCGGTCGCGATCTTGACCTTCCGCATCTGGGCGGAGGCGTCGGTGGCAGCATAGCCCATGGCCAGCATGACGCCGGCGAGGGTGAGGAGTCTGACGATCTTCATGAAGAAACCTCCTGTTCTTGGCTTATGAGCGGAACGATAGCTCGTCTTTAGCGTGTGGTACCAGCCCCCACGAGGTCAGGAGCGCAGCTGGCTCGAGATGAACTGGCGTGCGCGCTCCGAGCGCGCATGGCCGAAGACCTGCGAGGGCGGCCCTTCCTCCTCGACCCGGCCCTGGTGGAGGAAGATCACCCGGCTCGCCACCTCACGGGCGAAGGCCATCTCATGGGTGACCAGCATCATGGTCCGGCCTTCCTCGGCCAGCGTGCGGATGACGCGGAGCACGTCCCCGACCAGCTCGGGGTCGAGCGAGGAGGTCGGCTCGTCGAACAGCATCAGCTGCGGGCGCATGGCGAGCGCCCGGGCGATGGCGGCGCGCTGCTGCTGTCCGCCGGAGATCTGCGAGGGGTAGTGGTTCTGCTTGTCGGCGAGCCCGACCTTTTCGAGCAGGGCCAGTCCCTCCGCCCTTGCCTCGGCCTTCGGCCGCCCCTGTACGTGTACCGGCGCCTCGGTGACGTTCTCCAGCACCGTCAGGTGGGACCAGAGATTGAAGCTCTGGAAGACCATGCCGAGCTTCTGGCGGAGGCGGTCGAGCTGCGCCTGGTCGGCGGGCTCGCGACCACCGCCGCGCCGTGGCTTCAGCCGGATCTCCTCGCCGGCGATGGCGACGCTGCCGGCGTCCGGTACCTCCAGCATGTTGATGCAGCGGAGCAGGGTCGACTTGCCGGAACCCGATGACCCCAGAATGGCGATGACCTCGCCGTCATTTGCGGCCAGCGACAGGTCGCGCAGCACTTCGAGCGGCCCAAAACGCTTGGAAAGATTGTCGACAGCCACCGCGGGACGCGACCCTGCATTCATCGCCCGATGATGGCACGGTCGTTAAACGCGGCGCAAGAAAGCCACCCGGGATATCCTGCCGTCCGATCTTGCCGTAAGGAGGCGTCGATGTTCACCACCCGCCCGGAGCTCTCCGGCACCTTCGGCGCCACCGCGTCGACCCACTGGCTGTCGGCGGCGACCGGCATGGGCGTGCTCGAGCGCGGCGGCAACGCCTTCGACGCGGCGGCGACCATGGGCTTCGTCCAGCAGATCGTCGAGCCGCACCGGAACGGTCCCGGCGGCGAGGTGCCGATCCTCTTCCTCGAGGCGGGGAAGGGGGGCGTCCGCGCCATCTCCGGCCAGGGCGTGGCACCGGGGGCGGCGACGATCGACCGCTACCGCGGGCTCGGGGTCAACCTGATCCCTGGCACCGGCTACCTGGCGGCGACCGTTCCCGGCGCCTTCGATGCCTGGATGCTGCTGATCCGCGACCGCGGTACGCTGCCGCTCCGCGACATCCTGGAACCCGCGATCCAGTTGGCCGAGACCGGCTATCCGGCCATTCCCAGGTTGGCGAACGCCATCGCCAAAGTGGCGGAGGTGTTCAGGACCGACTGGCCGACCTCGGCTGCGGTCTATCTGGCGGGCGGCGATGCGCCCAAGGCCGGGACCTACATCAGGAACCCCGTGCTGGCCGAAACCTTCCGCCGGGTGCTGGCGGAAGCGGAGGCGGCCGGCGGCGACCGCGTGCGCCAGATCGAGGCGGCACGGCGGGCGTGGTCCAAAGGCTTCGTCGCCGAGGCCGTCGAGCGCTTCGTCAAGGCGCCGGTCAGGGACGCCTCGGGCCGCGCCCATGCCGGCCTGGTGACCGCCGACGACATGGCGCGCTGGCAGGCGAAGGAGGAGGCGCCGGTCAGCTACGACTATGGCCGCTACACGGTGGCCAAATGCGGGCCGTGGAGCCAGGGGCCGGTGTTCCTGCAGCAGCTCGCCTTGCTGAACGGCGTCGACGTCGGCGCGCTCGATCCGAACGGTGCCGAGTTCGTGCATCTGGTGGCCGAGAGCACCAAGCTCGCCTTCGCCGACCGCAACGCCTATTACGGCGACCCGGATTTCGTCGAGGTGCCGCTGTCGCAGCTCCTCGATCCCGCCTACAACGACCACCGCCGGAAACAGGTCACCGACAAGGCAATCCGCGGCGCCCAGCCGGGCGCCGTTCCGGACTTTCGGCCGAATGTCGCGAAGCAGGTGCGTTCAGGGGCGATCGGGGAGCGCTGGAAGGGAGCGACGCCCGGCGACACCTGCCATCTGGATGTGATCGACCGCCACGGCAACATGGTGGCGGCGACGCCGTCGGGCGGCTGGCTGCCGAGCTCGCCGGTGATCCCGGATCTCGGTTTCCCGCTCGGCACCCGAGGCCAGATCTTCTCGCTCGACCCCGCGCATCCGAACGCGCTGGCGCCGGGGAAACGGCCGCGCACGACGCTGACGCCCTCATTCGCGCTCCGCGACGGCGAGCCCTACATGGTCTTCGGCACGCCCGGCGGCGACCAGCAGGACCAATGGGCGCTAGTGATGTTCCTCCGCCATGTCCATCACGGCATGAACCTGCAACAGGCGATCGACGCCCCGGCCTTCCACACCGCCGATTTCGAAAGCTCGTTCTGGCCGCGCGAGTCCGAGCCGGGAAAGCTGATCGTCGAAGGCCGCTTCGGCGAGTCGGTGGTGAAGGACCTTGAGCGGCGCGGCCACAAGGTCGAGGTCGCCGACGACTGGAGCGAGGGCAACCTCTCGGCCATCGCCAAGGACGGCGACATCATCCGTGCCGCCGCCAACCCGCGCTTCATGGAAGGCTACGCGATCGCGCGCTGACTTTCTGAATCCTCCCCCGCCTTTGGCGAGGGAAGGATCCCGGCCTACGGTGTATCCGTGAACGGAAACACCCGGTCCTTGGGCACGTGCTTGTAGGGGAGCGTGGTCAGGTCGGCGGGGCCGTAGTCCGGTGTGTCGACGATCAGGATCTCCTCGGCCACCTTCTCGTAGACGGCGCGGAAATGCGTCTTCGAGCGCAAGAGGATGATCGGGAAGTCCTCGGACTTGAAGCCGAACTGGGTGAAGCAGTCTTCGTCGAGGGCTGTCTCCGCATTGCTGGTGACGCTGACGATGATGCCGCCGGCGTCGATCACCGCCATAGGACCCAGGCGCACCTTGCGGCCGCGGCCGACCGGGCCGGTCGAGGTGAATTCCTTCTCGCCGGCGAACAGCACCTTGCCTTTCAGCTTCACCGGGCCGCCGGCGCGGTCGGAGGAGTGGCCGCCGGCCATGATCTCCACATCGGCGCCGACGCCAGCCTTGATCGCCGCCTCCGCCGCCTTCGGATCCCAGAGATAGGGGACGAAGGCCTTCGGGGCATTCTGCCGGAACAGCTCATGTAGCAGGTGGGTGGAGTCGTTCAGGCGGTCAGCGTGTTCCAGGAGCACGATCGGCTTGCTGGCGGAGTTCGACTTGCGAAGAGCCAGCGCCACGCCTTCCTTCATGCCCAGGACCAGATTGTCCTTGTAGAGCTGGTGACGGAGGCCGTGGATCGTGTCGGAGAGACCGTTGACGATCCTGTCGGCGAGCGCGCGGTCGCCGTCGGTGACCGCGACCACCGAGAAGCCGCAGTTGGGCACGTCGGCATAGGAGAATCCGGCGAAGACCGTGACGTCGATCAGCCCGGGGAAGCGCTTCGGCAGCTCCAGCGACTCGGCGACGATGTCGGCGAGCGGGTGCAGGTTGGTGGCGCTGAAGATGCTGGGCACCATCACGCCGGGCTTGGCGATGGCCATGACGGGCTTGATCTCGCCTCGCAGCATGCGGACCAGGCAGCGGGCGGCGCGCTCGCCGGTCTCGCCCATGTCGGTGTGGGGCGAGTAGTGGTATCCGAACAGTGCGTCGCAATGCTTCAGGGTCTCGCCGTCGAGATTGCCGTGATAGTCGAGGCCGAGCACGATCGGCATCTTCTTGCCGACGATGCGGCGGACCTCGCGGACGATGTCGGCGTCCGGGTCGGTCCGCGTCACCGTCGTCATGGCGCCGTGCAGGCAGAGCAGCACGCCGTCGATCCGGCCCTTGACCTTGGCGATGCCCTCGCAGATCTCCTTGCAGTAGTGGTCGAAGGCCTCGTCGGTCGCCGCCGCCGCGGCGCCGGCGCCTGAGCTGACGATGCCGATCATCTCGACGCCTTCGGCCTCGCACACCTTGACGAAGCCGCCGATCACCCGGTTGACGCCGCGATGAGAGGAGATCACCGCCTCGCCGACCACCTCGCGCCGCCGGAAGTCTTCGAGCGTGGTCGGGTTGGGAAGGAAGCTGACCGACTCGAGCTCGAAGCCGGCGATCGCGACGCGCCTGGGCTACCTCGGAAAATGAAGATGACCGGACCTTACGACCCCGTTGGTCG
>CAMBVS010000050.1 GCA_945871425.1 Rhizobium sp. Q54
CGGGCCATTCGCGGTACCAACGTCCGCGTCCACGACCTCCGCAGCCTGACCGCCGCCGGGCGCATCGTGCACGAGTTGCTGCGGCTGGCTGGCCGCGGCCGCACCACCGGCAATCTCGGCCGCATCAAGCTGCAGCCAGCACCGACGCAAAGCGAGATCGCCGCCTCGGCCGGAACGACGCGCGAGACCGTCGCCCGGACCCTGGGAGAACTCGAGAAGCGCAAGCTGGTCGCCCGCGGCAGCCGTTCCCTCGAACTGGTCAACATCGAGGGCCTCGAGGACTTCATCGAGGACGACGCCCAGGCCGGATAGGCCTCCCAAGCTTGACGCCCTGTCACCCGACGCCTATGGGACGGAGTGGGTCAGACGGCTGGACGGCCGCTCGGCGCTTCACCGCGCCGGGAGGAAAGTCCGGGCTCCACGGGAATACGGTGCCGGGTAACACCCGGCGGGGGCGACCCCAGGGACAGTGCCACAGAGAACAGACCGCCGGCGCTTGCGCCGGTAAGGGTGAAACGGGGCGGTAAGAGCGCACCGCGGGACCGGCAACGGGACCGGCACGGCAAACCCCACCGGGAGCAAGACCGAATAGGGGCGGCCGCCCGGGGTCGAAAGACCGCCGGGGGGCGCATTCCCGCGCTGCCGCCCGGGTTGGTCGCGTGAGGCGTCCGGTAACGGACGTCCCAGATGAATGGCCGTCCACCGCCCGCGAGGGCGCGGACAGAACCCGGCTTACAGGCCGTCTGACCCATTTCACCTTGCCGTCCGGCATTCCGTGACAGCATTAGCGCACGGAACATATAAAGAACAAAAAGTATTTATTAAGAGAACAAATTCACAGCTGTCGTTTCGTGCAAGAACTGACCCACAATCTCTAGGATGAGCCGGAAATTACTGATTTGCCCCATGGCATTACATGCCGCTCCCATTGACGCCCATGTAATCCCATGATATCCCAAACCATCCCAGACAGGCGTCGGCGCGGGGTCGAGCGCTCTGTTCAGGGACAAAAGGCCGGCCCGACCGGGCCGCCGGGGGTATCGAATGGGACTGTTCTTGTCCCGGTTCGCGAACAAGATCGATAAAAAGGGCCGCATTTCGGTCCCCGCTCCGTTCCGTGCGGCCCTTTCAGATCAATCCTTTGCCGGCATCGTCGTCTATCCGCACCCGAAGCTCCCCGCGCTCGAAGGTTGCGGTTACGACCGTATGGCGAAGATGGTCGAAGGCCATGACCGCCTCGACCAGTTCTCCGACGAACGCGACGACCTCGGCAGCATTTTCGCGGTGTCCCACCAGCTCGCCTTCGATCCCGAAGGGAGGGTGATGCTGCCCGAGGACCTCCTCGGCCATGCCGGCATCTCTGACCAGGCCGTCTTCGCCGGATACGGCAGCACCTTTCAGATCTGGGAACCGGCGGGTCTCGATCGGCATTTGTCGGTGGCCCGCGACCGCATCCGAATCCAGAAGACGACTCTGCCGACGTCGCGGCCCGAGGGAGGCGCCAAGTGACCGGCCCCACCCATCTCCCGGTGCTCCGCGACGAGGTCCTGGCGGCCCTCGCGCCGAAAAACGGCGGCATATATGTCGACGGCACCTTCGGCCTCGGCGGCTATACCCTGGCACTGCTTGAATCGGCTGATTGCCGCGTGCTCGGCATCGATCGCGATCCCGACGCGGTCGCCCGCGGCGCCGATCTCGCCGCCCGCTTCCCCGGCCGCCTCACCCTCCGCCAGGCCCGTTTTGGCGACATGGCCGAAGTCGCCCGCGCCGACGGCATCGATCGCGTCGACGGCGTCGCCCTCGACCTCGGCGTCTCCTCGCCGCAAATCGACGACCCGGCCCGGGGCTTCTCTTTCCGCGCCGACGGCCCGCTCGACATGCGGATGGAGAGGGCCGGCCGGTCTGCTGCCGACCTGGTCAACACGCTCTCGGAAGGCGAACTCGCCGACCTCATCCTCGACCTCGGCGAGGAACGCCACGCCCGCCGGGTCGCCCGCGCCATCGTCGCCGCCCGCCCGCTCAAGACCACCGGCGAGCTCGCCGCGGTCGTCCGCCGCGCCGTCCCCCGCTCGGCCGACGGCATCGACCCGGCGACCCGTACCTTCCAGGCGCTGCGCCTCGCCGTGAACGAAGAGCTCGACGAGCTCGACCGCGGCCTCGCCGCCGCCGAGGTGCTGCTCGCGCCGGGCGGACGTCTGGCCGCCGTCTCCTTCCATTCGCTCGAGGACCGGCGGGTGAAGACCTTCCTCACCGGACGCGCCGGGGCCGGGCCCCGGCCCTCTCGTCACCTGCCCGAGACCGGCGACGCCACAGAGCCGACCTTCCGCCTTCTCACCCGAAAGCCGGTGACGCCGTCGCCGGCCGAGATCGACCGCAATCCCCGGGCCCGTTCGGCCCGGCTGCGTGCCGCCGAGCGCACCTCCGCGCCGGCCCGCGCCGCGCAATGACCCGAGAGGTGACGCCGATGATCCGTCGTTCGACCCTCCTCTGGCTTCTGGCCGCCATCCTCATCGGCTGCGGCCTCTACCAGCTCAAATACGAAGTCCAGGCCAAGGAGGAAAGGCTGGCGCGGCTCAACCGGCAGATCCAGCTTGAGCACGAGGCGATCCATGTCCTCAACGCCGAGTGGGCGTTCCTCAACCGCCCGGACCGGATCGCCGATCTCGCCAACCGCCATCTCGAGCTGAGCCAGGTGGTGCCGGCCCAGTTCGGGCGCGTCGCCACCATTCCCGAACGCCCGCTGATCCCTGTGGTCGTGGAGGCCGACGTGCCGCCCGCGGCCGTCGCCCCGGCCGTGGTCAAGGTCGCGACCACGGTCCCGGTGAAGCCGCAGGTCAAGGCGCAGCCGGCACCGAAGCTCCAGGTCGCCGAGGCCAAGCGCTCGCTCGGCACCATCGATCTCGCCCAGGCGCGCGCCGCATCCGCGCCCAAACCCGCCGGACGCGACGTCGTCGTCATCGTCGACGGAACTTTCCTCGCGCACGCCCAGCGCTGAGCGGAGGGACATGACCACCCTCGCCGCCTTCAGCCCCCGCGTTCCCCGGCCGGTGGCACCACCACCGAGCCGGGCCGTGCGCCTGGAGGGGGCGGCGAAGCAGGTGATCGACTCGAGCCGCGGCCGGCTGACCCTGGCCGCAGGCGTCTTCGCCATCGCCTTCGCCGTAGTCGGCATGCGGCTGGTGGACCTCGCCACCTCGAAGCCAGCCAGGGACGCGAGAGAGATCGAGCTGCCGAAGGCGCTTGAATCGACCGGCTATGCCGCCGACCGCGCCAACATCGTCGATCGTTTCGGCGCCCTGGTCGCGACCAGCGTGCCGACGGCCTCGCTCTACGCCGATCCCCGCGACGTCCTCGATGTACGCGAGGCGGCGGCCAGGCTGCAGACGGTGCTGCCGGAGATCAAGGCAGACGACCTACAGGCTCGCCTCTCGGTCGAGGGCAGAAGCTTCGTCTGGGTCAAACGCAACCTGACGCCGCGCCAGCAATACGAGATCAACCGCCTCGGCATCCCGGGATTCTACTTCCAGCGCGAGGACAAGCGGATCTACCCGTATGGCTCGCTGATGGCTCATGTCGTGGGTTTCTCCGACATCGACGGCAAGGGCCTGGGCGGCGTCGAGCAGGCGATCGAGGCGAAGATCAAGGGCGGCGGCGAGCCGGTCGCGCTCTCGATCGATCTCCGCCTCCAGCACATCGTCCGCCAGGAGCTGCAGGCGGCGATCACCGAGTTCAGCGCCATCGGCGGCGGCGCACTGATCATGGACGCCAGGACCGGCGAGATCCTGTCCATGGTCTCGCTGCCCGATTTCGACCCGAACGCGCCGGGATCGGCACCGGCCGACAACCGCTTCAACCGCAACACCCTCGGCGTCTACGAGATGGGGTCGACCTTCAAGACCTTCGCCCTCGCCATGGCGCTCGATGCCGGCAGCGCGAACATGCGGTCCTCGTTCGACGCGCGCGAGCCGATCCGCATCTCGCGCTTCGCCATCAACGACGATCACGCGCAGAAGCGCTGGCTCACCGTGCCGGAGGTCTACAAGCACTCCTCCAACATCGGCGCAGCGAAGATGGCGCTCGAAGTCGGGGCCGAGGGCCAGAAGGCCTTCATGCGCAAGATGGGCATGCTCGATCCTCTGCAGCTCGAGCTTCCGGAGCTGGGCAAGCCAAAATTTCCGCGCGACTGGCGTCCGATCAACGTCATAACCATTGCCTTCGGCCATGGCCTGTCGGTGACGCCGATCCACCTCGCCTCCGGCGTCGCCACCGTCGTCAACGGCGGCGTCCTGCATCCGCCGACGCTGCTCAAGCGCAAGGAAGGCGAGCCGGTTCCCGGCCGCCAGGTGCTCAAGCCCGCGACCTCGGACAACATGCGCCGCCTGATGCGGCTGGTGGTCGAGGACGGCACCGGCAAGAAAGCCGAAGCGCCGGGCTACTGGATCGGCGGCAAGACCGGGACGGCCGAGAAGGTCAGCCGCGGCGGCTACAAGAAGAGCGCCCGCCTCTCCTCTTTCGTCGCCGCCTTTCCGATCTACGACCCTCGCTACGTCGTCATCGTCATGGTCGACGAGCCGAAGGGCACCAAGAAGACCCACGGCTTCGCCACCGGCGGCTGGGTCGCCGCCCCGGTCGTGCAGCGCATTGTCCAGCGCATGGGCCCGCTCGTCGGCCTCCCGCCGGCCGAGGAAACGCCCGAAATCCGCCGCCTTCTCGTGATCGACTCGCAGCCGCAACCGAAGGAGAAAAACGTTGCGGCTCGTTGACCTCATCGGGCCGGATCCGGCCCTTGCCCGTTTCGCCGATCTGCCCGTGATCGGCCTCTCGGCCGATTCCCGCTGCGTCGGGCCCGGCTTCCTGTTCGCCGCCCTCCCCGGCACCAAGCAGGATGGCCGCGCCTTCCTCGGCCAGGCGCTCGCCGCCGGTGCCGTCGCCGTGCTGGCGCCGGAAGGGACCCGGCTGCCCGAAGGCGCCGAGCGCGTCGCGCTCATCACCGATGCCGCACCGCGGCGCCGGCTCGCCCACATCGCGGCTCGTTTCTACGGCCAGCAGCCCGGAACGGTTGCCGCCGTCACCGGCACCAACGGCAAGTCGTCCGTCGTCGACTTCGCCCGCCAGCTCTGGGGCAGGCTCGGGACCAAGGCCGCGTCGATCGGCACGCTCGGCGTCATCATCCCCGACCGTCCGACCCTGCCGTCGCTGACCACGCCGGACCCGATCAAGCTGCACGAGACCTTGGCGGAGCTGGTCGAGGCGGGCATCACCCATCTCGCGATCGAAGCCTCCAGCCACGGCCTCGACCAGGGACGGCTCGACGGGCTCCAGGTGAAGGCTGCCGCCTTCACCAACCTGACCCGCGACCACCTCGACTATCACGGCTCGATGGCCTCGTACCTGGCCGCCAAAAGGATTTTATTCGAGCGCATCCTGGTCGAGGGCGGCACCGCCGTCCTCAATGCCGATGTCGCCGAAGGCGCCGAACTGGAAGCGGTCGCCAAGGCTCGTGGGCTTCGCACGCTCAAGGTCGGGGCCGCCGCCTGCGCCGATCTCCGCTTGCTGCTCCGCCTCCCCGACGCCTCCGGGCAGAAGCTCCGGGTCGCCTTCGAGGGTGAGACCGTCGAGGTCCGGCTCCCACTCCTCGGCGCTTTCCAGGCGAGCAACGCGCTGGTCGCTCTCGGTCTCGTCGTCGCCTCCGGTGCCCCCTTCATCCAGGCGGCCGAGGCTCTGGCGGCGCTCACGGGCGTTCCCGGGCGGCTCCAGCTCGCCGCCAGGCGCCGCAACGGCGCCAAGATCTTCGTCGACTACGCCCACGCTCCCGACGGCATCGAGACCGTCCTGGCGGCGCTCCGCCCGCACGTCGCCGGCCATCTCGCCGTGGTCTTCGGCGCCGGCGGCGACCGCGATCCCGGAAAGCGCCCGCTGATGGGTGAAGCCGCCCAGCGCAACGCCGACATCGTTGTCGTCACCGACGACAACCCACGCACCGAGGACGCCGCCAAGATCCGCCGCCAGGTGCTGGCAGGATGCCCCGGCGCCCGCGAGATCGGCGATCGTGCCGCCGCCATCCGCGAGACGATCGCGATGCTGGAGCCCGACGACGTCCTGGTCGTCGCCGGCAAGGGCCACGAGCAGGGCCAGATCGTCGGCAGCAAGATCATCCCCTTCGACGACGCCACGGTCTGCCGCGAGGCCGTCACCGAGATCGAGCGCGCCAGGGGAGCTCTCGCATGAGCGCCGCCCTGGTCGAAGCACCGGCTCTCTGGACCTCCGCCGAAGCGGCGGCGGCGACCGGGGGCCGGATCGAAGGCAGGCTCTGGGCCGCAACCGGTATCGCCATCGACAGCCGGCAGGTGATGCCGGGAGACCTCTTCATCGCGCTCAAGGGCGAGCAGACCGACGGCCACGCCTTTCTCGCTGACGCCTTCGGGCGCGGCGCCGTCGCCGCCATGGTCCATGAGGGTTCCGACCTGCGGCCCGCGCGGCCGCTCCTGGTGGTCCCCGACACCATGGCCGCGTTAGTCGCACTGGCCGCCCGCGCCCGCGATCGGGCGCGTACCCAGGTGATCGCCGTCACCGGCTCGGTCGGCAAGACCGGCACCAAGGAAGCGCTCAAGCTGGCACTCGGCGCCCATGGCAGCACCTATGCCAGCGCCGGCAACCTGAACAGCTCGACCGGGGCGCCGCTGTCGCTCGCACGCCTGCCGGCCGACGCCGTCTTCGCCGTCATCGAGCTCGGCATGAACCGCGCCGGCGAGATCGCGCCGAACGCGCGCGCCGCCCGTCCCCACGGCGCCATCGTCACCACCGTCGAGGCGGTCCACCTGCAGTTCTTCCCCTCGGTCGAGGCGATTGCGGACGCCAAGGCAGAGGTGTTCGAGGGCTTCGCCCCCGGTGCCTTCGCCGTGCTCAATCGCGACAACCCCTTCTTCGACCGCCTCGCCGCCAAGGCCCGGGCGCATGGTGCCGGGCGCATCATCGGCTTCGGTGCGGACCCGCTCGCCGAGGTCCGCCTGATCGAGGTCGGCCTGACCGAGGCGGAATCCACCGTGATCGCCGAAATCCTTGGCCGCCGGCTGGTCTATCGCCTTCCCGTCCCCGGCCGCCACTGGGCGATGAACTCGCTCGCCGTCCTCGGCGCCGTCGCCGCTCTCGGCCTGCCGCTCGAGCCGTCGCTGGCCGCGCTGACCCGCCTGACCGTGCCCAAGGGCCGCGGGCTTCGCCGCACGGTCCGCATCCCCGGCGGCAGCTTCGAGCTGATCGACGACAGCTACAATGCGAGCCCGGTCTCCGTCGCCGGCGCCCTCGACATCCTCGGCCGCATCGAGCCCGGACCCGGTGGCCGCCGCATTGCGATCCTCGGCGACATGCGCGAGCTCGGTGAGGCCGGCCCCGGCCTGCACGCAGGATTGGCACCGTCGGTGACCTCCAATCACCTCGATGCTGTCTTCCTGGTCGGCCCGCTGATGCGCCATCTCGCCGACGCGCTGCCGCAGGGACTGGTCGCCGCCCATGCCGGATCGAGCGCGGAGATGGCGCCGGTCGCGGCCGCTGCCGTCCGCGTCGGCGACGTCGTCACCGTCAAGGGTTCGCTCGGCACCAACATGGCTCCGATCGTCGCCGCGCTCGCCGCCCGTGGCGCCATTGACGGGGGAAGGTAAGAAACCGTGCTCTATCTTCTGCTCTTCCCGCTCGCCGATCAGTTCACGCCGCTGAACCTGTTCCGCTATCTCACCTTCCGCGCCGGCGGCGCGCTGGTGACGGCACTGTTCCTGGCATTCCTCTTCGGTCCCGGGGTGATCCGCTGGCTCAAGTCGAAGCAGGGCAAGGGCCAGCCGATCCGCGAGGACGGACCGGAAAGCCATCTCCTGACCAAGAAGGGCACGCCCACCATGGGTGGCGTCCTGATCCTTCTGGCGATGACGCTGTCGACCCTGCTCTGGGCCGATCTCACCAACGCCTATGTGTGGGCGGTGATGCTGGTCACCCTCGGCTTCGGCCTCGTGGGATTCGCCGACGACTATCTGAAGCTGACCCGCCGCTCCTCGGGCGGGCTTCCCGGACGGATCAAGCTCGCCGCGACCGTATTGTTCGCCGTCGTCGCCGCCGCCATCATCGTCCTCTACACCCGGGAGCCGCTGGCGACCTCGCTCTCGATCCCCTTCTTCAAGACGGCGCTGCTGCCGCTTGGATGGGCCTTCGTGCCCTTCGCCGTGCTGGTCATGGTGGGGGCGTCCCATGCAGTCAACCTCACCGACGGCCTCGACGGGCTCGCCATCGGCCCGGTGATCATCGCCGCCGGCTGCTTCGCGCTGATCGCCTACCTCGCCGGCAACGTGGTCTTCGCCAACTACCTGCAGATCAACCATGTGCCGGGCTCGGGCGAGCTCGCGATCATCTGCGGCGCGCTCATGGGAGCGGGCTTGGGCTTCCTCTGGTTCAACGCGCCGCCGGCCATGGTGTTCATGGGCGATACGGGTGCCCTGGCGCTCGGCGGCGCGCTCGGAGCCATCGCCGTGGTCGCCAAGCACGAGCTGGTGCTCGCCGTCATCGGCGGCCTCTTCGTGCTTGAGACCGTCTCGGTGATGGTCCAGGTGGTCTCGTTCAAGCTGACCGGCAAGCGCGTCTTCCGGATGGCGCCGCTTCACCATCACTTCGAGAAGAAGGGCTGGGCCGAGCCGACCATCGTTATCCGCTTCTGGATCATCGCCGTGATTCTCGCCGTCGCCGGCCTCTCGACCCTGAAGATCCGGTGAGAGGATGAGCGCCCAGATCCGCATACCCGGCGTCGGCAAGGAAAGGGTGGCCGTGCTCGGCCTCGCCCGCTCCGGCCTCGCCGCCGCGGAAGCGCTCGCAGCCTCTGGCGCCGAGGTCTGGGCCTGGGACGACGACGCGGCCAAGCGTGCCCGCGCCGAAGCTCGCGGCATCTCCTGCCGCGATCTCGCGGAAGTGGATTTCGGGCGCGTCCTCTTTCTGGTGATGAGCCCGGGCATTCCGCACACTCATCCGACGCCGCATCCGGCCGCGGCCCGCGCCAAGCAAGCCGGCGTGCTGCTGACCTCCGACATCGAGCTGCTGGGTCGCGCCTGCCCGGATGCCCTCTACGTCGGCATCACCGGGACCAACGGCAAGTCGACCACCACCACATTGGTCGGCCACATGCTCTCCGTCGCCGGCCGGCAGGTCCAGATCGGCGGCAATCTCGGCGTGCCGGCTCTCACCCTGGATCCGCTCGGCGAGGGCGGCATCTACGTGCTGGAGATGTCCTCCTACCAGCTCGAGCTGGTTCCGACGCTGGTCTTCGACGTCGCCGTGCTCCTCAACATCACGCCCGACCACCTCGACAGGCACGGCGGCATAGAGGGATATGTCGCCGCCAAGCGGCGGATCTTCCAGGGTCAGGACAGCGACGACACCGCCGTCGTCGCCCTCGACGACGCCGAGTCCGAGGCGATCTATGACGACCTGGTGGCCACCGGCCGCCAGCAGGTGGTGCCGATCTCGGTCAGCCGTTCGGTGATGGGCGGCGTCTTCGTCGAGGATGGGCTGCTCACCGACGACACCGGCGGCTGGGGCAGCCCGATCCTCGATCTTCGCCTGACGCCGGCCCTTCCCGGTCCGCATAACTGGCAGAACGCAGCCGCCGCCTATGCGGTCGGCCATGCGTTCGAGATCGGCGACCGCACCATCGCCAAGGCGCTTCTCACCTATCCCGGCCTGGCCCACCGCCAGGAGCGGATCGCGGTGATCGACGGCATCACCTACATCAACGATTCCAAGGCGACCAACGCCGATGCCGCGGCCAAGGCGCTCGCCTGTTACGAATCGATCTACTGGATCGTCGGCGGCAAGCCGAAGGAAGGCGGCATCGTCTCCCTCGCGCCGCACTTCAAGGACGTCCGTCACGCCTTCCTGATCGGCGAGGCCGCCGACAGCTTCGCCTCCACGCTCGAAGGGCGGGTCGCTTACACGCACTCGGGCGACCTCAAGTCGGCGGTTGCCGCAGCGACGGCACGGGCCCGCGCCGACGGCCTCGGCAATGCCATCGTCCTCCTGTCGCCCGCCTGCGCGTCCTTCGACCAGTTCGCCGACTTCGAGGCACGCGGCGAAGCCTTCCGCGCGCTGGTCGGGTCGATCGAAAGGGAGCGCGCGGCATGACCACGATCTCCCGCACCGACACCAGCGTTCTCGGCCGGTGGTGGTGGACGGTCGATCGCTGGGCGCTGGCCGGCATCGCCGCCATCGCCTTCGTCGGTATCATCATGATCCTGGCAGCGAGCCCGGCGGTCGCCCAGCGCCTCCACCTCGACGGCTTCTACTTCGTCCGCCGCCAGTTCGCGCTGCTGATGCCGGCGCTGGCGCTGATGATCGGCGTCTCGCTCCTCAATCCCATTCAGGTGCGCCGCCTGGCTCTGCTCGGTCTTGGCGTCGGCATCGGCTTCCTCGTCCTCACCTTCTTCTACGGCGTCGAGATCAAGGGTGCCCGCCGGTGGATCGCGCTCGGCTCCTTCTCCCTCCAGCCATCGGAGTTCGTGAAGCCCTGCTTCGCGGTCATCGCCGCCTGGATGCTGTCGGAGCAGAAGAAGGGCGAAGGCGTTCCCGGCAATCTCATCGCCGGCGCGCTCTTCGCCGTGCTGGCCGCGCTCTTGCTCTTGCAGCCCGACCT
Source organism: Rhizobium sp. Q54 (assembly GCA_945871425.1). Lineage (GTDB taxonomy): Bacteria > Pseudomonadota > Alphaproteobacteria > SHVZ01 > SHVZ01 > SHVZ01. The sequence goes on from CAMBVS010000050.1 coordinate 10,661, forward strand.
CGGCATGGCCGTGGTCGTCTCCGCCATCTTCTTCGCCGAGCTGTTCCTGGCCGGCCTGCCGATGCTCTGGGTCGGCGCGCTGATCGTCCTCGGGGTCGGCGGCATCGGCGGCGCTTACATGACGCTTCCGCACGTGGCAAGCCGCATCGACCGCTTCCTCGACAAGTCCGCCGGCGATTCCTTCCAGGTCAGCCGCTCGCTCGAAGCCTTCCGCAACGGCGGCCTGTGGGGCCGCGGACCCGGCGAAGGCATGGTCAAGGACGTGATCCCGGACGTTCACGCCGACTTCATCTTCGCCGTCGCCGGCGAGGAATACGGCCTCTTCGTCTGCCTCCTGATCGTCGGGCTCTTCGCCTTCGTCGTCGTCCGCGGACTGCTTCGGCTCCGCACCGAGAGCAATCTGTTCGTGATCCTGGCCTCGACCGGCCTCCTGGTGCAGTTCGGACTGCAGGCCTTCATCAACATGGCCTCGTCACTGCATCTGATGCCAACCAAGGGCATGACGCTTCCCTTCATCTCCTACGGCGGCTCGTCGCTGCTGGCGCTGGCACTCGGTGTCGGCATGATGCTCGCGCTCACTCGCCGCCGCGTCGGCCAGGGAGCCGTCCTGTGACCCGCCCCCTGGTCGTTCTCGCCGCCGGCGGCACCGGCGGCCACATGTTCCCGGCCGAGGCGCTGGCCCGGGCGCTGGTGCGCCGCGGCGTCGCCATCGCGCTCATCACCGACCGGCGCGGCCAGGCCTTCGCGCTTCCCGGTGCCGACCTCACCGTCCATCGCGTGCGCGCCGCCGCTATGGCCGGCGCGTCGCTCACCGCCAAGATCAAGGCGGCGTTGCAGCTCCTGGTCGGCACCGCCCAGTCCTGGCTGCTGCTTCGCAGGCTCAAGCCCGCGGTCGTCGTCGGCTTCGGCGGTTACGCTTCGATCCCGGCGGTCGTCGCCGCCCATCGCCTCGGCCTGCCGATCGTGCTGCACGAGCAGAATGCCGTCCTTGGCCGCGCCAACCGGCTGGTCGCACCCTTCGCCCGCCGCATCGCCACCTGCTTCGCCGATGTCCAAGGCATCGCCGCCGCCGACCAGGCGAAAGTCGCTATGACCGGCAACCCGGTCCGCCCGGCAGTGACCGCGCTCGTCGACCTGCCGTATCCGGAGTTGGGGCCGGAGGGCGCGCTGACCTTCCTGGTGACCGGTGGCAGCCAGGGATCAGGCCTCTTCTCCCGCATCGTGCCCGAGGCGATCCGGCTCCTGCCCGAGGGCATGCGCCGACGTCTGTCGGTCGTCCAGCAGGTGCGGTCGGAGGATCTCGACCAGGTCCGCGAGACTTACGCGTCCTTCGGAGCGCGCGCCGAGCTTTCGCCTTTCTTCCCCGATCTGCCGGATCGACTCGCCGGGGCGCATCTGGTGCTGGGTCGCGCCGGCGCCTCGACCATCGCCGAGACGGCGATCGCCGGGCGTCCGGCGATCCTGGTGCCGCTCGCCATCGCCACCGACGACCACCAGACCCGCAACGCCCGCGCCCTCGAGTCCGTCGGAGCCGCCATCGTCATGCCCGAGCTCGCCTTCACCGCCGAGGCGCTGGCCGCCCGTCTGCAGCCGCTCCTGGCGCTGCCCGAGAAGCTGCGGACCATGGCCTCGACCGCACGTACCGTCGGCATCGTCGATGCGGCCGAGCGGCTGGCCGACCTGGTGCTGGCGACGGCGCCGGCCAACGGCAACGACTCGACCTCGTCGGCCAAGAGGAGCGCAGCATGAGAGCGCTCCCTCTCAGCATCGGCACCATCCATTTTATCGGCATCGGCGGCATCGGCATGAGCGGCATCGCCGAGGTGCTGAAGAACCTGGGATACACCGTCCAGGGTTCAGACCAGTCGGAGAGCGCCAACGTCAAGCGGCTGCGCGACTCCGGCATCTCGGTCGCGGTCGGCCATCGTGCCGAGAACCTGGGCGACGCCCAGGTCGTCGTCTACTCCTCTGCGGTCAAGCCGGACAATCCCGAGGTCGTCGCCGCGCGCTCGCGCATGATCCCGGTGGTCCGCCGCGCCGAGATGCTGGGCGAGCTGATGCGGCTCAAGTGGTCGATCGCCGTCGGCGGCACCCACGGCAAGACCACCACCACCTCGATGGTCGCCCACCTGGTCGAGACCGCCGGCCTCGATCCGACCGCGATCATCGGCGGCATCGTCAACACCTACGGCACCAATGCCCGCATGGGGTCCGGCGAGTGGCTGGTGGCCGAAGCGGACGAGTCCGACGGCACCTTCGTCAAGCTGCCGGCGACCATCGCCGTGGTCACCAACATCGACCCCGAGCACATGGATTTCTACGGCACCTTCGACAAGGTGCAGCAGGCCTTCGAGGCCTTCGTCGCCAACATCCCGTTCTATGGCTTCGCCGCGCTCTGCATCGACCATCCGGTGGTGCAGGCGATGATTCCCAAGGTCGGCGACCGCAAGATCGTGACCTACGGCCTCTCTCCGCAGGCCGATATCCGCGGCGTCGACGTGACGTTCTCGCCGGCGGGTGCCCACTTCAGCGTCGTCGTCACCGACCGGCTCCGCGACGAGCGCAAGACCGTCGCCGACATGACGCTGCCGATGTACGGCCTGCACAACGTCCAGAACTCGCTCGCTGCCTTCGCCGTCGGCCACGAGATGGGCCTGGACGAAAAAGTGATGCGGAGGGCGTTGGCGACCTTCGCCGGCGTCAAGCGTCGCTTCACCAAGACCGGCGAAGTCGACGGCGTCACCGTCATCGACGACTACGGCCACCATCCGGTCGAGATCAGCGCCGTGCTGAGAGCCGCGCGCACCGCCTGCCCCGACGGCAAGGTGATCGCGGTCGTCCAGCCGCACCGCTACACCCGGCTCTCCAGCCTGTTCGAGGAATTCTGCACCTGCTTCAACGACGCCGACACGGTGATCGTGGCGGACGTCTACGCCGCCGGCGAGCAGCCGGTCGAGGGCGCCTCTCGCGACGCGCTGGTCACGGGCCTGCAGGCACGCGGCCATCGCAGCGTGATGCCGCTGCCGGGGCCTGAAGCGCTGGCCGAAATGATCGGCCGCCTCGCCAAGCCGGGCGACATGGTCGTCTGCCTCGGCGCCGGCTCGATCACGCAGTGGGCGAACGTGCTGCCAGCGCAGCTCGAGGCGGCGAGGAAGGCGCGATGATGGCCCTCAGGACGCGGAGCGACCGCCTGATCGAGCGCCTGCCTCCGGTGCGTGGCCGCCTGAGCGAGAACGCGCCGCTCGGACCCCTCACCTGGTTCCGGGCCGGCGGGCCTGCCGATATTCTCTTCCGTCCGGCTGACGCCGAGGATCTGGCCCAGTTCATCGGCGGCACGCCCGCCGACGTGCCGATCACCGTGATCGGCGTCGGCTCCAACCTTCTCGTACGCGATGGCGGCATCCGCGGCGTCGTCATCCGTCTCGGCCGCGGCTTCGCCGAAGTCGCCCGCAGCGGCAATACCGTCGAGGCCGGCGCCGGCGCGCTCGACCTCAACGTGGCGCTCACGGCCCAGGGCTGGGGCGTGCAGGGGCTCGAGTTCCTGTCCGGCATTCCTGGCACCGTCGGCGGCGCGCTCCGCATGAACGCCGGCGCCTATGGCCGAGAGATGGTCGACGTCGTGCTGTCGGCCGAGGCAGTCGACGACGAGGGCAGCATCCGCAAGCTGCCGCTCGCCGAACTCGGCCTCAGCTATCGCCACTCGGGCGTGCCCGACAGCTGGATCTTCACCAAGGCCGTGCTCAAGGCCGAGTCCGGCGATCCGCAGGCGATCCTCGCCCGCATCCAGGAAATCCGCGCCCAGCGCGAGGCGAGCCAGCCGGTGCGCGCCCGGACCGGCGGCTCCACCTTCGCCAATCCGCCGGGCGCCAAGGCCTGGGAGCTGATCGACCGCGCCGGTTGCCGCGGGCTCCAGATCGGCGGCGCCCAGGTCTCCGAAAAGCACTGCAATTTCCTGATCAACACGGGCGAGGCGACGTCCGCCGACATCGAGCGGCTGGGTGAGGAGGTCCGCCGCCGGGTCGAACAGATGAGCGGCATCGCGCTCCGCTGGGAGATCCGGATCATAGGAGAGGACGCGTGATGGCCAAGCGCGTGGCCGTACTGATGGGTGGCTGGTCGAGCGAGCGGCCGGTCTCTCTGGTGACCGGCAAGGAGTGCTCGAAGGCGCTCAAGGCCGCCGGGTTCATCGTGTCCGAGATCGACGTCGGCCGCGATATCGCCCAGGTGCTGAGCGAGACGAAGCCCGACGTCTGCTTCAACGCGCTGCACGGCCGCTTCGGCGAGGACGGCCGTATCCAGGGCCTGCTCGACATCCTCGGCATCCCCTACACGCATTCGGGCGTGATGGCGTCGGCCATCGCCATGAACAAGGTGCGCACCAAGGAGATCTGCGGCGCCGTCGGCATCCCGCTCGCCGACCACAAGGTGGTCGCGCGCGCCGCCGCCTTCGCCGGCCGGGCGATGGAGCAGCCCTACGTGATCAAGCCGATCGCCGAGGGCTCGTCGATCGGCGTCCGGATCGTCAAGGAGGGTGACAACAATCCGCCGGGCGAGGACTGGCGCTATGGCGAGGAAGTTCTGGTCGAGCGCTACGTCGCCGGCCGCGAGCTGACCGTGGCGGTGATGGGCGACCGGCCCTTGACCGTGACCGAGATCCGGCCGCGCACGGGCTTCTACGACTACACCAACAAGTACACCGACGGGAAAGCCGACCACCTGATCCCGGCGCCGGTTCCGCAGACGATCTTCGATCAGACGATGGCGACGGCGCTTCTCGCCCACCAGACCCTCGGTTGTCGCGGCGTCAGCCGCTCGGACTTCCGCTACGACGACACCAAGTCCGATCCCGGCCGGCTCGTCTTCCTTGAGATCAACACCCAGCCGGGAATGACGCCGCTCTCGCTGGTGCCGGAACAGGCCGCGTTCCTCGGCATCTCTTTCACCGATCTCGTGACCTGGATGGTCGAGGAGGCGCGATGCGATTCCTGATCGGCGATCCGGACAAGCGGCGGCCTCGCCGCCGCCGCTCCTGGCCGCGCTGGCTCAAACCCGCGGCGATCGCCCTTTCCTTCTCCGTCGCCATCGGTGCCGGAGGCTACGGCATTTATCAGGTATGGCGCGCCGGCACCGTCGGCGACGGCATCGCTCGCCTCGGCAACGGTCTCCTGTTCCTTACCGCCGACGCCGGCCTTTCGGTCCAGGAGGTGCTGGTCACCGGCCGCAACGAGACCGCCGCCGCCGACATGATGGCAGCGATCGACGTCCAGCGCGGTACGCCGATGCTTGCCGTCGATCCGGAGGCGGTGCGCCAGCGTCTGAAGAAGCTGTCCTGGGTCAGGGATGCCCAGGTCGAGCGCCGGCTTCCCGGCACTCTTTCGATCGCGGTGGAGGAACGCGTGCCGATGGCGCTGTGGCAGCGCGCCGGCAAGCTCGTTCTAGTCGACCGCGAGGGCGCCATCGTCATGCGCAGCGGCCTCGACCGCTTCCGCCACCTGATCACGCTGGTCGGCGACGACGCCCCCAAAGGTGCGCCGGCGCTGCTGGCGCTGCTGGCGACCGAACCGACGCTCGAGCGGCGGGTCACCGCCGCCATCCGCGTCGGAGAGCGGCGCTGGAACCTGCAAATGGACAACGGCATCGACGTCCGCATGCCAGAGACCGACATCGGCCAGGCCTGGGCCCAGCTCGCCCAGCTCGAACGCGACCAGAAGGTCCTCGGCCGCGACGTCGTCACCATCGACCTCCGCCTTCCCGACCGCTTCGTCATCCGGGTGAGCCCGGACCAGGCGCGGCGCGGCAAAGGCTCGGCGAAGCAGACGTGAGCAGAGGGATGCGGATCTAGGGACATGGCCAAAGGCAACGGCAAGACCCGCACCGGCACGATCGCGGCACTCGACATCGGCTCGAGCAAGGTGTGCTGCGTGATCGCCCGCGTCGACCAGGGTGGCTCGCCCCGCGTCGTCGGCCTCGGCCACGTCGTCGCCAAGGGCGTGCGCTCCGGCGCGATCACCGGCATGGACGAGGCCGAGGCCTCGATCCTGGCCGCGATCAACGGCGCCGAGAAGATGGCGGGCGAGACCATCGCCAAGGTCATCGTCAACTGCTCCGCTGGCGCTCCGGTCTCCGAGACCATCGGCGTCGAGGTCACGATCGCCGGCCACGAGGTGAACGACACCGACATCCGACGCGTACTCGACCAGGGACGCCTGCCGCGCACCAACGGCCATGCCGACCGCGAGCTGGTCCATTCGATCCCGGTCGGCTTCACCATCGATGGCAGCCGCGGCATCCGCAATCCGCGCGGCATGTTCGGCGAACGGCTCGGTGCCTCCATGCACATGGTCACCGCGGCGGCGAGCGCGCTCCGCAATCTTTCGACCGTGGTGCAGCGCTGCCATCTCGACATCGAGGACTTGGTCGTCTCGCCCTACGCCTCCGGGCTCTCGACCCTGGTCGAGGACGAGATGGATCTCGGCGTCACGCTGATCGACATGGGCGGCGGCACCACCTCGCTCGCCGTGTTCTTCGATGGCGCCGTCGTCCACACCGACGTGGCGCCGATCGGCGGCAACCACGTGACCTCCGACATCGCCCGCGGCCTCTCCACCCCGCTCAACGAGGCTGAGCGCCTGAAGACGCTACACGGCAGCGCCACCTCCGGCGCCATCGACGAGCGCGAGCTGATCGACGTGCCGCTGGTCGGCGAAGAGCGCCGGGGGGCGCCCAACCACGTGCCGAAGTCGTTCCTGAACCAGATCATCCAGCCGAGGCTGGAAGAGACCTTCGAGGTCGTCCGCGCCCGGCTGGAATCCTCAGGCTTCGACAAGCTCGCCGGCCGGCGCGTCGTGCTGACCGGCGGCGCCAGCCAGCTCCAGGGCGTGCGCGAGCTCGCCGGCCTCATCCTCGACAAGCAGGTGCGCCTAGGCCGCCCGCTCCGCATCTCGGGATTGCCCGAGGCGGCGAGCGGCCCGGCCTTCGCCACTTCGACCGGCCTGGTGGGATACGCCGTCGCCGGTCCGACCGATGCCGCGAGGCACGGCCATGCCCCCCACATGCGTCCAGTGCCGGCGGGCGTCTTCGGACGCATCGGCAACTGGATCAAGGAAAACTTCTGATGCGGCCCGGAAGCTCAATCAAAAAAGGCCGCAAGTCGTCCTTCGTCATGCATCCAAAGACTTGAGACGGGAGTGGAAGCGATGTCCATCAACATCAGCGTACCTAAGGACCAAGAACTGAAGCCCAGGATCACCGTGGTCGGCGTCGGCGGTGCCGGCGGCAACGCGGTCTCCAACATGATCCGGTCGAATCTGGAAGGCGTCGAATTCGTCGTCGCCAACACCGACGCGCAGGCGCTGGCCCAGACGCTCGCCGACCGGCGCATCCAGCTCGGCCACCGCGTGACCCAGGGACTCGGCGCCGGCGCCAGGCCCGATGTCGGCCGGGCCGCGGCCGAGGAGGCGATCGAAGAGATCATGGAGCACCTCGCCGGCTCCAACATGGTGTTCATCGCCGCGGGCATGGGCGGCGGCACCGGCTCCGGCGCCGCACCGGTGATCGCGCGCGCCGCCCGCGAGCGCGACATCCTCACCGTCGGCGTGGTGACCAAGCCCTTCCACTTCGAGGGTCAGCACCGCATGCGTATCGCCGAGAACGCCATCGACGAGCTGTCGCAATACGTCGACACCCTCATCATCATCCCGAACCAGAACCTGTTCCGGGTGGCGAACGAGAAGACGACCTTCGCCGACGCCTTCAAGATGGCCGACGACGTGCTGCACATGGGCGTCCGCGGCGTCACCGACCTGATGATCATGCCCGGCCTGATCAACCTCGACTTCGCCGACATCCGCACGGTGATGAGCGAGATGGGCAAGGCGATGATGGGCACCGGCGAGGCCGAGGGCGACAAGCGGGCGACCGACGCCGCCGAGAAGGCGATCGCCAACCCGCTGCTCGAGGACTCCTCGATGAAGGGGGCCAAGGGCGTCCTCATCAACATCACCGGCGGCATGGACATGACGCTGTTCGAGGTCGACGAGGCCGCGAACCGCATCCGCGAGGAGGTCGATTCCGACGCCAACATCATCTTCGGCTCGACTTTCGATGAGTCGATGAACGGCCGCATGCGGGTCTCGGTGGTCTCGACCGGCATCGCCTCGGAAGCGGCGTCGCAGAAGCCGCCGCGCCCGCAGCTCGCCGTCGTCGCCCGGGCGACCCAGCCGGCCTCGCGGCCGGCCGCCGCTCCGGCGATGACCGCCGGCGCCGTCTCCGCCTATGCGGCGCCGATGACCCATGGCAGCTCGGCGCTCGCCCAGCAGCCGATCGCGATGCCGGTCGCCACCATGGCGGCTCCGTCGCTCCAGCCCCAGGCGGTCGCAGCCCCGATCACCCAGGCGGTCGTGGCCCCGCCGCAGCCGATCGCGGTCGAGGTCCAGCCGGAGCCGGTCATGGCGCCGGAAGCCGTGCTCGAGCTGACGATCCCCGAGCCGGCGGCCGAACCCCGGATCGAGGCGAAGGCCGAGCCGGCACCGGTTCTTGCCCCGCCGGCACCGGCCGCGGTTCGCGAGCCGGTCCTTGCTCGTCCGGCCGTGGCCCGGGCCGAACCGATGCAGGCCGACCCGTTCGCCGCCGCTGCGATCGCCAATGGCGGGCGTGAGCGGCCGCGGCCGGTCAGCCTGTTCGAGCGGGTGACCGGCCTCGGCCGGGCGCGCCAGGCCGAAGCCCAGCCGGCTCGCGAGGCGCCGGCGACGATGGCTGCGTCTCCGGCACCGGCCCCGAGGGCCCCGCTGCCGGCGCGCGAGCTGACCAGGACGCAGCCGCAGCAAACCAAGCTCGGAAACCTGGACCCGGCCGACCGCCTCAAGCCGACCCACGACGACGATCTCCTGGAGATTCCAGCGTTCCTGCGCCGCCAGGCGAACTGAGGTATCCCGCTGCCACTTCCCGGCCCCGTCCGCGCTTGCGGACGGGGCTTTTTCTTTTGGTCAAACTATTGATATAGCCTATGTTTTTGCCATTCCGACGGTAACAGTCGGTAATAAAAGGTGATGTGACACTTCGGACCAGAAGGTCTACCTGTGACAGTGATGACGACCGCCCTCCACGACCCTCGCCCCCTGTCCGCTCCCGCTTTCGCCGCCGCCCGGCGAGGCAGCCGCGGCGACGTCGCGCTGCAGCGCACACTTAAGAGTCCGATCCGCTGCGCCGGCATTGGTCTCCACTCCGGCGCCCGCGCCGAGATGGTGCTGAAGCCGGCCCAGGCGAACACCGGCATCGTCTTCCGCCGCATCGAGCCGACCGGGCGCTCGGTCGATATCGCGGCCTCCTGGCAGAACGTCGTCGACACCCGGATGTGCACGCGCATCGGCCTTCCGGGCGGCCCATCCGTCGCGATGATCGAGCACCTGATGGCGGCGCTCGCCGGCTCCGAGATCGACAACGCGCTGATCGAGATCGAAGGCCCGGAAGTCCCGGTCATGGACGGCAGCTCCGCACCGTTCATGTTCCTGATCGAATGTGCCGGCACGGTCGAGCAGTCGGCTCCCCGCCGGGCCCTCAAGATCATCAAGGAGATCGAGGTCGGTACCCCCGACAAGCTTGTCCGCCTCGGTCCGTCGGCGACGCCGACGATCAGCTACGACATCGACTTCGACAGCCCGGTGATCCGCCGTCAACAGGCGGAGATGAAGTTCATCAACGGCACCTTCAAGTCGGAGATCAGCCGAGCCCGCACCTTCGGTTTCCTGCACGAACTCGACCAGCTGCGCGCCGCCGGCCTCGCCCGCGGCGGTTCCCTCGACAATGCCGTGGTGGTGACCGCCGACGGCGTGATGAACGAAGGCGGGCTTCGCTACGACGACGAGTTCGTCCGCCACAAGATGCTGGACGCGGTCGGCGACCTCTACCTCGCCGGCGGCCCGATCCTCGGCCGTTTCCATGGCCATCGCTCCGGCCACCACCTGCACCACGCGGCCCTGGTCCAGCTTTTCGCCGACCCTTCCGCTTGGCGCTGGGTCGAGATTCCGGCGGTTGCCGCCGCCGCCGTCGTGGACGGGCGCTTCGCTGCCACCGCCTGAGGCTTTGCCGATAGCCGGCCCGCCCGCTATATAGGCGGCCATGCGCCCTTTCCGATTCGCCCTCCTCGCGCTTTCGCTCCTCATGCTCGCCGCCTGCGGCGAAAAGCAGGAACCTTACGTCGAGAAGCCGGTCGAGGATCTCTACAACACCGCCTTGAACACGCTGGAGGACCGCCTCTACCTGAAGGCGGCCCGGCAGTTCGAGGAAGTCGAGCGCCAGCATCCCTACTCGGCCTGGGCGACCAAGGCCCAGCTGATGGCCGGCTTCTCCTTCTACCAGGGGAACAAGTACGAAGAAGCGGTCGCCGCGCTCGACCAGTTCATCGAGCTGCACCCGAGCCACCGCGACGCGCCTTACGCCTACTACCTCAAGGGTCTCGCCTATTACGAGCAGATCGCCGATGTCGGCCGTGACCAGGAGGTCACCGACCGGGCGCTCAAGTCGCTCGACGAGGTGATCCGGCGCTTCCCCGATTCCCGCTACGCCCGCGACGCCCGCCTCAAGCTCGACCTGACGCGCAACCACCTCGCCGGCAAGGAGATGGAGATCGGCCGATACTATCTCCGGCTGGGCCAGTACCTCGCCGCCATCAACCGCTTTCGCCGCGTGATCGAGAACTACCAGACCACCGAGCAGGTGCCCGAGGCGCTTCTCAGGCTCACCGAGGCCTATCTGAGCCTCGGCATCCGCGAGGAAGCACAGCAGGCGGCCGCCGTGCTCGGCTTCAACTATCCGGGCAGCACCTGGTACAAGGACGCCTACGCCCGCCTCGCCAAGGAGGGGCTCGAACCTTCCGAGGGAAAGGGCTGGTTCGGGCGGACCTTCGGCTCGCTGTTCTAGGCGCTACTTTTTGACCGGCGCCGAGGCCGGCTTCGGCGGCGAGGCCGCGGGCCGCGCGACGGGCCTGGGCGGCAGATCTTCCTTGATCTCGTCGACCTCGAACTTCAGCTGGGGCTGGCCGGCCTCATCCTCGATGAAGGCGGCAATGTCGGCGATGATGCGGCGGGTCATCTCGGCAAGGACCAGCGCCAGGACCGCGCCCCCGGTCCAGAACGTCACCGTCTTGATCGCCCAGCCGAACTGCCCGAGATATTCGAGCGCCTCCAGGCTCGCCATGCCTCCGACATAAAATATACCCACCACCATGATGGCGGTGCCGATCGCCTTGAGGATCCCGATCATGGTTCGTCTCCTTCGGCTGCCGAATCACCTTCACTCTACAGGGAGTGCGGCGATCCGACGATGGGCCGGCAGCCGGCAAACCGCGGGCGATTGCCACCCGGCGGCGCCTTTGGCACCCTCCGCCCCCACATGCTGACCCGCCTCGACATCCGCGACGTCGTCCTGATCGACCGCCTCGAGCTGGAGGTCGGACCCGGCCTCGCCGTGCTGACGGGCGAGACCGGCGCCGGCAAGTCAATCCTGCTGGACGCGCTCGGGCTCGCCCTCGGCGACCGCTCGGAGGCCGGCCTGGTCCGAGCCGGCGCGAGCCAGGCGACGGTCAGCGCCACCTTTGAGATCGCCGACGATCACCCCGCGCTCGGCCTTCTCGTCGAGGCCGGGCTGCCGGCCGAGCTGCCGCTGGTGCTTCGCCGCACCGTCGCCGCCGACGGCAAGAGCCGGGCCTTCGTCAACGACCAGCCGGTTTCGGTCGGCCTCCTGCGCCGCATCGGCGACGGGCTGGTCGAAATCCATGGTCAGTTCGAGCAGCGGGGCCTGCTCGATCCCTCGACCCATCGCGAAATCCTGGACGCCTTCGGTGGTCACGGCGGCGAGGCCAAACGCGTCGCCGAGACTCATGCCGCCTGGCGCTCGGCGAGCGAGGCGCTGACCGCGGCCGAGGCCGAGGCTGCCCGGACGCGCAGCGAAGAAGGCTTCCTCGCCGCCTCGGTCGACGAACTGCAGAAGCTTCAACCGAAGCCAGGCGAGGAATCCGCTCTGGCCGAAGAGCGGACGCTTCTCGCCAATGCCGGGCGGCTGGTGGAAACGATCAATGCGGCGCTGGCCGATCTCCTGGGCGAGCGCGGCGCAGAACGCGCGATCGGCCAGGCGCGGCGCGCCCTCGACCGCGTCCAGGCGCAGGCGGGCAGCCGGCTCGATCCGGCCATGGCGGGGCTCGACCGCGCCGCGGCCGAGCTGTCCGAAGCGGCCCGCGCGCTCTCCTCGGTCGGCAGCGCCCTCGACCTCGATCCGGCCAAGCTCGAGGAGACCGACGACCGGCTGCATGCGCTCCGCGACGCCGCCCGGAAGCACGGCGTCGCCGTCGATGCGCTGGCCGATCTCCTCGCCTCTCTCGAAGGCCGGCTGGAGGCGCTGCGTACCGCCGAGAGCCGGATCGGCGGACTCCGCCGCGAGGTCGATGCCGCCCGGACGGCCTATGCCGCACGCGCCGAGACCCTGTCGAAGGCACGCGCCAAGGCGGCGAAGAAGCTGGATAGGCGCGTTGCCACCGAGCTGACGCCGTTGAAACTCGACCGGGCCCGCTTCGAGACGCGGATCGAGCCGCTGGACGAGGCCGAATGGAGCGCGCACGGCCTCGACCGCATCGCCTTCCTGGTCGCGACCAATCCCGGCGCCGAACCCGGGCCGATCGCCAAGATCGCGTCAGGCGGCGAGCTCGCGCGCTTCATGCTCGCGCTCAAGGTGGTGCTGGCCGAGACTCAGCCGACGGCGACGCTGGTCTTCGACGAAGTCGATTCCGGCGTCGGCGGCGCCGTCGCGGATGCGGTGGGCGAGCGCCTGAAGCGGCTCGCCGGAGCCATGCAGGTGATGGTGGTCACGCACTCGCCCCAGGTCGCCGCCAGAGGCGACCGCCACTGGCGGGTTCTGAAATCGGCGCGCGGCGCCATGGTGACGACGAGGGTCGAGCCGCTCGCCGATGCCGCCCGGCGCGAGGAGATCGCGCGCATGCTGGCGGGCGCCGAGATCACCGACGCTGCCCGCGCCGCCGCTGCCGCCCTGATCGACGGCGCGCGTCCGTGACCGGGAAGGCGGTCGAGACGCTGACCCAAGGCCAGGCGAAGGCGGAGCTGACGCAGCTCCGCACCGAGATGGCGCGCGCCGACGAGGCCTATCACGTCAAGGACGCGCCGGAAATCACCGACGCCGAGTACGACGCACTTCGCCGCCGGCTGGAGGCGATCGAGGCACGCTTTCCCGATCTTGCCGAGGCGCGCGCAGTGGCCCCGGCGCCGGCCGGTGCCTTCGCCAAGGTCGCTCACGGCAAGCCGATGCTGTCGCTCGACAACGCCTTCGACAAGGACGACGTCGAGCGTTTCTTCCAGTCGATCCGGAATTTCTTCGTTCGGCCCGACGATGTCGCCCGGGTCGAGCGCGACGCGATCCACCTCGTTGCCGAGCCGAAGATCGACGGGCTGTCATGCTCGCTCACCTATGAGGACGGCATACTGGTCCGCGCCGCGACCCGCGGCGACGGCACCCTCGGCGAGGACGTGACCCAGAATATCCGCACTATCGGCGAGATCCCCGAACGCCTGAAAGGCAAGGCGCCGAAGCGGCTCGAGATTCGCGGCGAGGTCTACATGACCAAGCCGGATTTCCTCAAGCTGAATGCCCGGTTGGAAGCCGAGTTCCAGGCCCTTCCACCGGAGAAGCAAACCAAGAACCGGCGGCGCCAGTTCGCCAACCCGCGGAATGCCGCCGCCGGCAGCGTCCGCCAGCTCGATCCCGAGATCACCCGCGGCCGGCCGCTCCGCTTCTTCGCCTATGCCTGGGGCGCGATCACCGAGGAGCCGGAGACCCAGTGGGCATTCTACAGCCGGCTCAAGGCCTGGGGCTTCAAGGTCAATACTCTGGCCGAGCGCGTGACCGGCATCGAGTCAGCCCTCGCCCGCTATGCTCGCATCGCCGATGAGCGCGCATCGCTCGCCTACGACATCGACGGCGTCGTCTACAAGATCGATGCGGTCGATCTGCAGGACCGCCTCGGGTTCGTCGGGCGCACGCCGCGCTGGGCGCTTGCGCACAAGTTCCCGGCGGAGCAGGCGCGGACGGTGCTGAAGCGGATCCTGATCCAGGTCGGGCGGACCGGCGCGCTCACCCCGGTCGCGGACCTGGAGCCGGTCAATGTCGGCGGCGTGCTGGTCGCCCGCGCGACGCTTCACAACGAGGACGAGATCCAGCGGAAGGACGTACGCGAAGGCGACAGCGTCATCCTCCAGCGCGCCGGCGACGTCATCCCGCAGGTGGTCTCGGTGGTGATGGAGGCGCGGCCGAAGGACGCCAAGCCCTTCGTCTTCCCGGACATCTGCCCCGAATGCGGCAGCGTCGCCGTCCGCCCGGAAGGCGAGGTCATCCGGCGCTGCACCGGCGGCCTGATCTGCCCGGCCCAAGCGGTCGAGAGGCTCCGCCATTTCGTCGGCCGCGATGCGCTCGACATCGAGGGGCTCGGCGAGAAGAGCATCGTCGAGTTCTTCCAGGACGGACGCGTGCGGACGCCGGCCGACCTGTTCAAGCTCTCGGCGGAGATGCTGGAAGGACGCGAGGGTTGGAAGGAGAAGTCGATCCAGAACCTGCTCGCCGCCATCCAGGCGCGCAGCAAGGTCGGGCTCGACCGCTTCATCTACGCGCTTGGCATCCGCCAGGTCGGCCAAGCGACGGCGAAGCTTCTGGCCAAGCACTACGGTACGCTCGAGGCTTGGCGGTCGGCGATGGAGGCGGCTGCCGATCCCGCCTCCGAGGCCTATGTCGACCTTACCTCGATCGACCAGATCGGGCCGTCGGTGGCCGAGGATCTGATCGCCTTCTTCGCCGAGGAGCACAACCGCACGGTCCTCGACGATCTCGCCCGCTACGTCGAGGCCGAGCCTTTCGTGGCGCCCGCCGCCACCGGCTCGCCGATCGCCGACAAGACGGTGGTGTTCACCGGCACGCTGGAGAAGATGACGCGGAGCGAGGCGAAGGCGCGCGCCGAGATCCTCGGCGCCAAGGTCGCCGGCTCGGTCTCGAAGAAGACCGACTACGTCGTGGTGGGAGCCGACGCCGGCTCGAAGGCCGACAAGGCCCGAGCGCTCGGCGTCGCCACTCTGACCGAGGACGAGTGGCTGGCGTTGATCGGCGGATAGGTCGGAGCGGCGGCTGATCAGGCCGGCGCCGGAACCGCCGCGTTCGGGCCCGGCGCCCCGAGCGCCGCATGGGCCATGGCGACGGCATCTGTCAGGTTCACCCTGAATCTGACCCGAGGCGGTCTGACCCCGTGCGTCAGCAGCACCCGGCGCACGGCGGGGCGGGCGCCGGAGATGAAAAGGAGGACGCCGGCACGATGCGCCTTCCTGACGAAGCCCTCGATGGTCGAGGCCGCGGTCGAGTCGAGGACGGACACCTCTGAGAAGTCGACGACATAGGCGCGCGGATGCTCGGCGATGCGCTCCAGCACATTGGCGACCGAGGCGGCGGCGCCGAAGAAGAAGGCACCGGATATGCGATAAACCACAACGTCCGGATCGGTCGCGATCGATGCGTCATAGGGCTGGCGGCCCTGGGCCCTGACCGAGTCGGGCACGTCCTCCTCGACCACCGGACGCATGGTCTCGACTGCGACGGCCTCCGCCATGCGGTGCATGAACAGAAGCGTACCCAGACCGAAGCCGACGATGATGCCTTCGGTCAGGTCGCGGAAGATAGTCAGGAGGAAGGTCGCCAGCAGCACCACGGCGTCGCCCCTCGACGCCCTCAGCAGTGTCGCGAACTCGTGCTTCTCCGCCATGTTCCAGGCGACGGTGGCGAGCACGGCGGCGAGCGTGGCGAGCGGAATGTAGCTGGCGAGCGGCGCCGCCATCAGCATGAAGACGAGAAGGAAGAGCGCGTGCAGCATGCCGGAGACGGGTCCGCGCGAGCCGGCGCGGACGTTGGTCGCGGTGCGCGCGATGGTGCCGGTGACACTGATGCCGCCGAAGATCGAGGACGCGACGTTGGCGGCGCCCTGGGCCACCAGCTCGCAGTTCGAGCGATGCCGCTGGCCGCTCATGCTGTCGGCGACGACGGCGGAGAGCAGGCTTTCGATCGCGCCCAGCAACGCGAAGGCGAGCGCATCGGGCAGCACCGCCTGGATCTTCTCGATCGACAGCGACGGCAGTGCCGGCGCCGGCAGCGACTGCGGGATGCCGCCGAACCGGCTGCCGATGGTCTCAACCGGAAGGCCGAAGAGCCAGGCGGCAACCGTGCCGAGCCCGACGGCGAGCAGCAGGCCCGGCCAATGCGGGCGATAGCGTCGCACGAGCCCGATGACGGCGACGGTCAGCAGCGAAATCGCGACGGCCGCGGGGCTGATGGACCCGATCGCACCGCCGAGCGCCGCGAGCTTGGGCAGCAGCGGTCCCGGCTCCTTGCCGGCGAGCGTGAGGCCGAGCAGCTCCTTCACCTGGCTCGCGAAGATGATGACGGCGATGCCGGCGGTGAAGCCCACCGTCACCGGATAGGGGATGTACTTGATGTAGGTCCCGAGCCTGAGCCACCCGACCAGGAGCAGGATGAGGCCCGAGAGAAAGGTGGCGAGGATGAGCCCGTCGACGCCGTGGCGTTCCACGGTCAGGGCGACCAGCACGATGAAGGCGCCGGCCGGGCCGCCGATCTGGAAGCGGCTGCCGCCGAGCAGCGAGACGACGAAGCCGCCGACGATCGCCGTATAGAGCCCGCGATCCGGCGTCACGCCCGAGGCGACGGCGATCGCCATCGACAGCGGCAGCGCCACGATGGCGACGGTGAGCCCGGCGACGACGTCGGCGCGGAGTTCCTTGAGCCCGTAACCCTCCTTGAGGATGGTCACCAGCTTCGGGGTGAACAGCTCGACGAAGCTCACCGGGTTGGAGGGAGCGGTCATCGCGCACCTGGATTGGCGTTGACGGCTTTGCCCTGCTTGAACCTCACCCCGCGCCCGCCGCCGGGACTGGGTGCGTTGTCGCCGATCAGCTCGACCCCGGCGGTGTTCAGGGCCTCGACCACCTTGGTCAGGGTGTCGACGACGCCGCGAACATTACCCTCGCTCGCCTCCATCCGCTGGATGGTCGGCAACGACACACTCGACAGCTCGGCCAGCGTGCGCTGGTCGATACCGAGGAGGGCCCGGGCGGCCCGCATCTGGGCAGCGGTGATCACGACGACACCTCACGGCAGCTGAGGCTCCAACGCCCAAGGCCCATGCCATGAATGTTAGTATTGATGTTTTTTACATGATATGCGGCAAACCGCCGCAGCCGATGCCGACCGCCTCACGCGGCGCTGACGAAGCTGTCCATCACTTTCTTGGTGCCGGCATGCTCGAACTCGATCTCGAGCTTGTCGCCCTCGACCGCACGGATGGTGCCGTAGCCGAATTTCTGGTGGAACACCCGCGCGCCTGCGGCGAAGCCCGGGGAGCGCTGGCCCGGGACCGGGGTGGCGCGCCCTTCGATCAGCGGCGCGGTGCGGCGGGGCTGCGAGAACCAGGACGGCTGGCGCGTTTCGTAGGCGGAGCCGAAGGCGCTGCCGCCGCCGACCGCCGCGCCCCCGAACAGCCCGGATTCGGCCTCGACCTCGATCGCATCGGCCGGCAGCTCGGCGATGAACCGCGACGGCAGGCTCGACTGCCACATGTTGTGGATGCGCCGGTTGGCGGCATGGGTGATGAAGGCGCGTCTCCGCGCCCGCGTCAGGCCGACATAGGCGAGCCGGCGTTCCTCCTCGAGCCCGGCATTGCCGGACTCGTCGAGCGTGCGAGGGTGCGGGAACAGCCCCTCCTCCCAGCCCGGCAGGAAGACGGTGTCGAACTCGAGGCCCTTGGCGGCGTGGAGCGTCATCAGGCTGATCTGCTGCTCGGGATCGACGTCGTCGGTGTCGGTCACCAGCGCCACGTGCTCGAGGAAGGAGGCGAGGCTCTCGAACTCGCCGATGGCGCGCACCAGCTCCTTCAGGTTCTCGAGCCGGCCCGGAGCCTCGGCCGACTTGTCCTGCTGCCAGAAGCCGGTGTAGCCGGACTCATCCAGAACGGTCTGCGCCAGGTCCGCCGGGCCGACGCCGTCGGCCATGGCGCGCCAGCGGGTGAAGTCCTCGACCAGGCTCGTGAGCGCCCGCCTCGCGGCCGGCTTGAGCTCGTCGGTGCCGGCGATGGATGACGCGGCGGACAAGAGCGAGATGCCGCGGCCGCGCGCGAGCTTGTGCAGGGTCTGAACCGTGGTCTGGCCGATGCCGCGCTTGGGCGTGTTGACGATGCGCTCGAAGGCGAGATCGTCCTCCGGCTGGTGCACGATGCGGAGATAGGCGAGCGCATCGCGGATCTCCAGGCGCTCGTAGAAGCGCTGGCCGCCGACCACGCGATAGTTGAGGCCAAGCGTGATGAATCTCTCTTCGAACTCGCGGGTCTGGAAGCCGGCGCGCACCAGGATCGCCATGGCACCGAGGCCGAGGCCCTTCCGCTGCAGCGACTCGATCTCCTCGCCGACCCGCCGCGCCTCGTCCTCCCCGTCCCAGACCGCCGTCACCTTGACGCTCTCGCCGGCCTCGGCTTCGGTCCACAGTGTCTTGCCGAGGCGGTCTCGGTTATGCGCGATCAGATGCGAGGCAGCAGCCAGAATGGCCGGCGTCGAGCGATAGTTCTGCTCCAGCCGGATCACGCGCGCACCCGGGAAGTCGGCCTCGAAGCGCAGGATGTTGCCGATCTCCGCGCCGCGCCAGCCGTAGATCGACTGGTCCTCGTCGCCGACGCAGCAGATGTTGTGGCGGCCCTGGGCCAGGAGCCTGAGCCAGAGATACTGGGCGACGTTGGTGTCTTGGTACTCGTCGACCAGGAGGTAGCGGAACTGGCGCTGGTACTGTGCCAGCACCTCGGCCTCCGCGGTGAAGATCTGCACCACATGCATCAGGAGATCGCCGAAGTCGGCGGCGTTCAGCGTCTTCAGGCGCTGCTGGTAGGCGGCATAGATCGCCGGCAGCTTGCCGCCGGCGAGGTCGTCGGCCTCGGCCGTACCGACTTTTTCAGGTGAAAGCGCCCGGTCCTTCCAGCGCTGGATCACCGTCATCAGGACACGCGCCGGCCAGCGTTTGTCGTCGATTCCTTCTGCCTGGAGCACCTGCTTCAGGAGCCGGATCTGGTCGTCAGTGTCCAGGATGGTGAAGTTGGACTTGAGACCTATCAGCTCGGCATGGCGCCTGAGGATGCGCGTGCAGAGCGCATGGAAGGTGCCGAGCCAGACCTGCTCGACCGAGGGGCCGATGATGGCGGCGACGCGTTCACGCATCTCGCGCGCCGCCTTGTTGGTGAAGGTGACGGCCAGCATGTTCCAGGGCCGGGCGACGCCGGAGGCCAACAGGTGCGCGAGCCGGGTCGTCAGCACCCGGGTCTTGCCGGTGCCGGCGCCGGCCAGTACCAGCACCGGGCCGTCGACCGCCTCGACGGCGCGGCGCTGGGCTTCGTTGAGGCCGGCGAGATAGGGAGGGGGCTGCGGGGAGACCGGCAGCGTCTGTGAAGTCATAGGGGCAATATAGGCCGGCGAGGCCACGAATCTAAGCCGCGCCGTTGCCCTCGATCACCAGCCGGTTGCGACCCTGGCGCTTCGCGGCATAGAGCGCCGAATCGGCGCGCGCGACCAGGGCGCCCGGCGTCTCGCCCGGACGATGAAGCGCCGCGCCGACCGAGATCGTGATCCCCCCAAGCGCCTCGCCGGTGTTGCGGCGGACGATCTTGCGGGCAGCGAGCGTCGTGCGGATGCGCTCGGCGATGGGCCTGGCCGCCGCCAGCGGCGTTCCCGGCAGGATCACCGCGAACTCCTCGCCGCCGTAGCGCGCCGGCAGGTCGCCGTCGCGCCCGCAGTCGGTCCGCGGCCGCGCCCCCAGCCTCAAGACCTGGGCGCCGATCTGGTGGCCGTGGGCGTCGGTGAACCGCTGGAAGTGATCGATGTCGACCAT
>CAMBVS010000051.1 GCA_945871425.1 Rhizobium sp. Q54
TCGACAAGGCGATCGAGCCTTTCCGCAAGATCCGCAAGCGCGTCGGCAGGAAGATCGACATCATGGTCGAGCTGCACTCGCTGTGGAATCTGCCGACGGCGAAGAAGATCTTCTCCGCGCTCGAGGAGTTCGAGCCGTTCTGGTTCGAAGACCCGGTCAAGATGACCAACCTGGATGCGATCGAGCAGCTTGCGCGCTTCACGCGGGTGCCGATCTGCGCCTCGGAAACGCTGGCCGGCCGCATCGTCTTCAAGGAGCTGATGGCCCGAAATGCTGCGGGAGTCATCATGCCGGATCTCGGCTGGGTCGGGGGCATCGGCGAGGCGAAGAAGATCGCGACCATGGCCGAGGCGCATCACCTGCCGGTGGCGCCGCATGACTGCGTCGGCCCGATCGTGCTGACCTCGTCGATCCACCTGGCGCTGAACGCACCGAACGCGCTGATCCAGGAGACGGTCCGCGCCTACACCTCGACTTGGTACAAGGACATCGTCACGGTGATGCCGGTGCTCAAGGACGGCTACGCCTATCCGATGACCGGCCCCGGCCTCGGAACGGAACTCCTTCCCGACCTGCACAAGCGGAAGGACGCGACCGTTCGCTGGTCGAAGGTGACCTGACTGTTCGGAACCCTCCCCCGCTTCGCGGGAGAGGGCGCGCGACTCGCCTAAAGCTTTCGCCGGTAGAAGTTGCGATCCATGTCGGGCAGGTAGCGCTCGAAGGCGAAGCCGGCCCTCTCCAGCACGCGCCGCGAGCCGGCATTGTCCCTATGCGAGAAGGCGACGACCTCGGCGAGGCCAGGGCCGTCGCGGGCGTGCCTGAGGCAGAAGTCGACCAGCTCGCCGGCATAGCCCTTGCCCCAGGCGCTGCGGGCGAAGCTGTAGGCGACCTCGATGCCCCAGCGGCGGTCGAAGGGGTCTTCGTAGAGGCCGCCCCAGCCGATCGTCTCGCCGGTCGCCGTCTCGGTGACCAGCCACGGCCCGCAGCCGACACGGCGGCGGTGGCGCTCGTGCGCCGCGATATGCCGGCGGCAGGCGCGGAGGCTGTCGAAATGGAGCGTGTAGCGCTGGGCGTCGGCGTCGCCGAAGAATCTCATCAGGGCGGGCGCGTCGGCGAGCCTCGGCGGCCTCAGGCTCAGCCGGCGGGTCTCAAGCGCCATCGGCGAGATGCCCGAACTCCGCGACCACCTGCTCGTAGACCCGGCGCTTGAACGAAACGATGTGGAGCGGCAGCTCCCGCATCTCCAGCCAGCGCCAGCGCGCGAACTCCCGATGATGGGTTGCGAGGTCGATGTCGGCATCCGATCCCAGGAAGCGCAACGCGAACCATTTCTGGGTCTGGCCGCGGAACCGTCCGCCCCAGAGCTTCCGGCGGAGATCCTCCGGCAGATCATAGGAGATCCAGCCGGCGCTCTCGGCCAGGAGCTCGGCCTTGTCGGTGCCGGCCTCCTCCTTGAGCTCGCGCCGGGCCGCATCCAGCGGCGTCTCGCCGGCATCGATGCCGCCCTGGGGCATCTGCCAGGCGCCGGGCGTGCCGACACGCTCGCCGACGAAGACGCGGCCCTGGCGGTCGAGCAGCATCACGCCGACGCAGGGGCGGTAGCCCGGTTCGGGGCCGGTCATTGCGGCTGGCGGTCGACCACGGCGGTGATCGGTGCGAGCACCAGGCCCTTCTCCTCCAGCGTCTCCGCCCAGCGGGCGATCCGCTCGATGGTGACGGGATAGGGCTGGCCGATGCCGATGGCGATGCCGCTTTCCTTGGCGATCCTCTCCAGATCGGCGAGCCGGGTGTCGATGGCGCCCCGCGAGGCCTCGAGGTCGAGGAAGCGGTTGCCATAGGCGCGCGGCAGGCCGACCGCGGCCGACATCTGCTGGACGAGCGACTTGGGTGTGCCGCGGCCGTCGACATAGAGGAGGCCGCGGCGGCGCAGCAGGGTCAGGATCGGCTGCAGCTGCTCTTCGTTGGCGAAGAACCGCCCGGAGGTCGTGGTGACGACGCCGACATAGCCCGGCACCCGGCTCAGCACGTATTCCAGCCGGTCCAGGTTTTCGGCGGTGCTGAGCGACGCCAGCAGCGTGTAAGGCCCCGGATCGTTGCGGGGGAATTCCGGCGGCTCGCTCGGCGCCGCCATCAGCGTCTCGTGGCCGGCGGCGCGTGCCTCCTCGACCAGCTCCGGCACCTTGGGGCCGTAGGGCGTGAAGGCGAGCGTCACGGCTCCCGGCAGCTGCTGGATCGCCGCCGTCGTCGCTGCCGCCGAGAGGCCGAGTTCGGTGATGACGATGGCGATGCGCGGGCGCTTGTCGCCGTCGTCGAAAGGCCGGCCATAGACCTTCCAGGCCTGCCGGCCGTCCTCGGCGATGATCGGCAGCGGGCCTTTGGGCCCCTGCTCGACCATGCCCGGCTCCGGCGCCTTCTTGAGCTGCAGCGGCGGCCCGAACCGGCCGGTCCGGGGCGGAATCGCAGGCGCGGCGCCGGCGGCGGCGGCAGGCGGGGGCGGCGGCGGGGTGTTCGCAGCGAGCGAGGGCAGGCTCACCTGCGGCCCGCCCGCGGGCTTCTCCTCCTTCGCCGGCTCGGCCACCTGCGGGGCGGCTTCCTTGGGCGCCGCCTTCGTCTCCGCGGGCGGCTCGTCGACGACCGGCTTTCCGTCGAGCGACACCATCACCCGCGGGGTCTGGACGACGCGCTTGCTCACTGTCTCGTCGCCGTGCAGGGAGAGCCACGCGCCGAGCCCGGTCAGGCCGGCGACGACCACCAGCGCGCCGACGGCCGGGCCGCTCGGCCGCGGAATCGCCGGCAGTGGCGGCAGCGGGATGCGGACACGCCGGCGCTTCGTTTCAGAAGCGTCCGGCGCATCCACGATCTCGTAGCTCTCCGCCGCGTCCGGCGGCGGTGCCTTCTTCCGTCGGAAGAGATTGCCGAGGAGGCTCAATTCACCACGCGCTGCTGGTAGAGGGCGATGCCGCGCAGGAGGTCGAGGGCCCGGGCGAGCTGATAGTCCTCGCCCGAGACCTGCGGCTGAACCTCGGCAGCCGGCGGCGTGGCGGCTGGCACGGGCGGAGAGGCCGGGGTCCCCGTGCTCGGTCGCGGCGCTGTTTCTACACGGCCCTGGCCGGTATTGCTGAAGGCGCCTCTCAGGTCGCCCTCTCGCCGCTTCTTCGCTTCTTCGACGGTCTCGAACCGCTGGGCCGGAACATCGATGTCCGGCTCGATGCCCTTGGCCTGGATCGAGCGGCCCGACGGGGTGTAGTAGCGCGCCGTGGTCAGCCGGATGGCGCCGCTTCCGGGCAGCGGGATGATGGTCTGCACCGATCCCTTGCCGAAGGATTTGCCGCCGAGGACGATGGCGCGGCGATGGTCCTGCAGCGCGCCGGCGACGATCTCGGAGGCCGAGGCCGAGCCGGCATTGATGAGGACGACCACCGGCAGGCCGTCGGCGAGGTCGCCGGCCTTGGCGTTGTAGCGCGTCGCGTCGTCGGTGCGGCGGCCGCGGGTCGAGACGATCTCGCCCTTGTCGAGGAAGGCGTCGGAGACGGCGACCGCCTGGTCGAGCAGGCCGCCCGGGTTGTTGCGGAGATCGAGGACCCAGCCCTGGAGCTTCTGGCCGGCGTCCTTCTTGATCGTCTCGACGGCGCGCTTGAGGCCCGCGTCGGTCTGCTCGTTGAAGGTGGTGATGCGGATGTAGCCGACATTGCCAGCCTCGAGCCGGGAGCGCACCGACTGGATGCGGACGACGTCGCGCTTGATCGAGACGTCGAAGGCCTCGCGGCCCTCGCGCCGGATCGTCAGCCTGATCGCCGAGCCGACGGGCCCGCGCATCTTCTCGACCGCCTCGTTGAGGGTGAGCCCCTGGATCTGCTCGCCATCGAGATGGGTGATGAAATCGCCCGGCTTGAGGCCGGCGCGGGCCGCAGGCGTGTCGTCGATGGGCGAGACCACCTTGACGAAGCCCTGCTCCATCGTGACCTCGATGCCGAGCCCGCCGAATTCGCCGCGGGTCTGCACCTGCATGTCGCGGAAGGTCTTGGCGTTCATGTAGCCGGAGTGCGGATCGAGCGCGGTCAGCATGCCGTTGATCGCCGCTTCGATCAGTTCCTCGTCGGTCTGCTTCTCGACGAAGTCGGCGCGCACCCGCTCGAAGATCTCGCCGAACAGGTTGAGCTGACGATAGGTCTCGCTAGTGTTGGCACCGGTACTCTGTTGAGCGCCGATGGGGGAAGATAGGAACGCGAAGGCAGTCGCGCCGAAGGCGATCGCCGCGACGCCGAGAAAACGCTTCATCCGCTCACCTTGCCAGTGCCGGCAGCCAACCAGGGTTGAGGGTTGATCGGGTGACCCTGACGGCGCAGTTCCAGGTACAGCCGGGGATTGCCCTCCGTCGCTGGACCCATGGCTCCGACCGGCTCACCGGCCAGAACCCATTGCCCAACGCCGCCGTCAATTCGCCCCAGACCGGACAGGAGGGAATGATATCCCTCGCCATGTTCGATGATCAATATAAGCCCATAGCCGCGGAAGGGCCCGGCGAAAAGGATGCGCCCGTCATAAGGCGCGACCACGGCGGCGCCGGGGCGGGCCTCGTAGACCATCCCCTTGGCCGGCTGGCTCTGCTCGTCGGGTTCGCCGAAACGGCGTGCCAAGCGACCGGCGACCGGCATCGCCACCAGGCCGCGGGCATCGCCAAAAGGCCGTGCGAGTTCGGCTGGCGGCGGCAACGCCACCACCGCGGGCGGGGTCGCGACCGTCGGCTGGTGAGGCGCCGATGCCTCGATCGGCCCAGGCGGAACCGGCTTCGGCTGGGGTCGAATTGCCGACAGGATCCGCACCTGCTCGTCCTCGCGGGCGCGCCGTTCGGCCTCCAGACGGTCGATCAAATCCTTGAGATCACGGGCCGAGGCGGTCAGATCCTGCATCCGGCGCGCGAGTCGCTCGGCCTCGCCCTCGACCCGCTGCAGCAGGAGGGCCTTGCGCTTGACCAGCCGGTCCAGACGATCCTCTTCGACACCGAGGGCCTCCAGGGCGGCCTCGCGCTGGGCGCGCTGTTCGCGCATCCGGGCACGGGTGTCGGTGAGCCGGGAGAGGTCGGCGGAGAGCGAATCGGCCTGGCGCTCGATCTCCGGCCGGGCCGCATTCAGAAGAGTCGCACCCTGAACGGTCTCGCGCGGGCTGAGCGGCAGGGCGAGGAGCGCCTCTGGCGGCACCCGCGCCCGGCGCAGAAGCGCTGCGACGACGTCGGCGAGCTCCTGGCGCCGGCGATCGAGGGCGGCGATCATCCGCGACTCGTCCGCTGCCAGCACTTCCAGGCGATCGTCGATCTGCTGGACCGCCACCCCATGCGCCTGGGCGGCCCGGGCCGCCTGGATCTGTTCGGCGCGGATCTCCGTGACTTCGCGGGCGAGCGCATCGGCGCGGCGAGTCGTATCGGCCAGCCGCTCGCGGTCGGCGGCGATGGCTCGCTCGACCTCGTCCAGACGACGGGGGATGATGTTGTCGGCGCGAAGACCGCCGGGCGGGACCGCCGCGGCCGTCGCCGCGAGAATCAGCAGGACGTGCGGTAGGTCAGTCCGCCGCACGGTGCTCGGCCGTTCGGCGCAGCAACGACCGCCCGGTCATCTCCGCCGGCTTTGGCAGCCCCATGACCTCCAGCAATGTCGGCGCCACGTCGGCGAGCCGGCCATTGGCGAGCGCCACGCCGCGACCGGCGCCGAGCAGCATGGCCGGCACCAGGTTGAGGGTATGGGCGGTGTGCGGCTGGCCCGTGTCGTGGTCGCGCATCTGCTCGGCATTGCCGTGGTCGGCGGTCACCAGCATGACGCCGCCGGCGGCCGAGACCGCATCGGCGACCCGGCCGACGCAGGCGTCCACCGCCTCGACCGCTTTCACCGCGGCGGCGATGTCGCCGGTATGGCCCACCATGTCGGTGTTGGCATAGTTGACGACGATCAGGTCGAATCTGCCGGAGCGGATCGCCTCAACCAGTCTGTGGGTCACCTCGGGCGCCGACATCTCGGGCTTGAGGTCGTAGGTCGCCACCTTCGGCGAAGGCACCAGGATGCGGGTTTCGCCGGGGAATTCCGTCTCCTCCCCGCCGTTGAAGAAGAAGGTGACGTGGGCGTATTTCTCGGTCTCGGCGATGCGGAGCTGCGTGAGCCCGGCGCTCGAGACGATCTCGCCCAGCGTATGGGCGAGCGAGCCCGGCGCGAACAGAGTGTCGAGGAGGCGGTTGAGCTCGGTCGAATACTCGGTCAGGCCGAGCGCGGCGGCGAGATTCGGCAGCCGCGGCCGGACGAAGCCCTTGAAGTCCGGATTCAGCAGCGAGGCCAGGATCTCGCGCGCCCGGTCGGCGCGGAAATTGGCCATCAGGAGGCCGTCGCCGTCGGTCATGCCGCGGTAGTCGCCGATCACGGTCGGCGGCACGAACTCGTCGGTCTTCTCGGCGGCGTAGGCGGCAGCCACGGCGGCGAATGCGTCAGCGGCCCGCTCGCCATCCGCCAGCACCATCGCCTTCCACGCGGCCTCCACCCGCTCCCAGCGCTTGTCGCGGTCCATGGCGAAGTAGCGCCCGGTGACCGTGGCGATGCGGGCGCCGGAGTCGGCCAGGAACCTGGCGAGGTAGCCCTCGGCGCTCTTCGGCGGCGTGTCGCGGCCGTCGAGGAAGGCGTGGACCACGACCGGCACGCCGGCGGCGGCCACCGTCTTCGCCAGCGCCGCCATGTGGTCCTGGTGCGAGTGAACGCCGCCGGGGGAGAGCAGGCCCATCAGGTGGCAGGTGCCACCCGAGGCCTTCAGCCTGCCGATGAACCGGGTCAGCGGCGCCATGGCGGCGAGGCTGCCGTCTTCCACCGCCCGGTCGATGCGCGGCAGATCCTGCATGACGACGCGGCCGGCGCCGAGATTCATATGGCCGACCTCGGAGTTGCCCATCTGCCCCTTGGGCAGGCCGACATGCAGCTCGGAGGCGTCGAGGAAGGAGACCGGCGCCACCTTGGCCAGGCGGTCGAGATGGGGCGTCCGGGCCCTGAGGATGGCGTTGTCCTCGGCCGGCTCGGCGCGGTGGCCCCAGCCGTCGAGGATGCAGAGAACCACCGGCTTCGGCCGGCGGGGGGAGGCGGGCGTCGGCATGAGCCTTATATAGGCGAAAGCCTCGGCGGCCGGTAGGCTTGCCCGGCATGACTCTGCTGACCGTCGCCGGCTGGATCGTGGGCGGCTGGCTGCTGATCGTCGGGCTCCTGTTCTTCGGCCAGCGCTCGCTCCTCTACCATCCCGATCCGATTCCGCCCGATGCCGCGGCGCTTGCCGCCGCCGGCTTCCAGCCGCTGCCGGTGCGGACCGACGACGGTCTCGATCTGATCGCCTGGCACCGGCCGGCCGCCGAGGGTCGCGCGACGGCGATCCTGTTCCACGGCAATGCCGGCAACCTCGGCGACCGTCTCTTCCTCGGCGCGCCGCTGACGGCGCGCGGCTTCGGGCTGGTCCTTGCCCCCTATCGCGGCTATGGCGGCGCGCCGGGCAAGCCGACCGAGCAGGGCCTCGTCGAGGACGGCCGGGCGACCCTGGCCGCGCTCGAATCCCGGGCGGTCGCCCGCGGAAACATCGTGCTCTGGGGCGAGAGCCTCGGCGGCGGCGTGGCGACGAGGCTGGCGGCAGAGGCGGCGGCGGAGGGGCGGCCGCTTCGCGCGGCGATCCTGCAGGCGCCGTTCACCTCGGTCTTCGCGCGAGCGGGCGAGCTCTACCCGTTCGTGCCGGCGCGCTGGTTGGTCCTCGATCGCTTCGACAATCTGAGCCGCATCGACGCCGTCGGCGCGCCGCTTTTGATCGTGCATGGCGAGGCCGATACGGTCGTGCCGGCGGCGCATGGGCGACGGCTGCTGGAAGCCGCGAGGGAACCGAAGGCTGGCGTATTCATCCGGGGCGCCGATCACAACAACCTGGATACCTTCGGGTTGGTGGAGAGGATCGTCGCCTTTCTCGACGGTCTGTGAACGGACGCGCCGTTCTGCGCCCTCGCTTTCGCTGTGTCCTCGCCGCTGCGCGGCTGCGGGCCAGCCACGCTCGATCGCCGGCGCGGAGTCTTCCGACTTCGCGGCGGCGCGCGAGCCGTACTTTGATCGCTTGCGATCAAAGCTGGAGGCGAGCGCTCGCACGCCGCGACCGTAACCTTATTGCGCTAACTCAAGCATCACCTGCAGCAAAACGTTGGCGCCCGCCTCCAGGTCCTCGGGCCTGGTGAACTCGCGCACGTTATGGCTGATGCCGCCGACGGAGGGGACGAAGATCATCGCCGTCGGCGCGACCCGCTGCATCATCTGCGCGTCATGTCCGGCGCCCGAGGTCATGCGGCGGACGGAGAATCCGAGGTCCTTCGCCGTTCGCTCGATCATCGCCGCCATACCCGCATCGAAGATCACCGGCTCGAAGCGGGCGAGGCGGCGGCTCTCGACCGTGCAGCCCTCGGCCCTGGCCGCCTCTTCCACGAAGGCGTCGACCCGCCGCTCGGCTTCCTTGAGCTTCGCCTCGTCGGTGTTGCGGACGTCGACGGTGACCACCGCCTTGTTGGGGATGACGTTGATCAGGTCGGGAAACAGCTTCACCGAGCCGATCGTGCCGACCTGGTTGCCGCCGATCTCGTTGGCGAGGTCGCGGACGAAGGTCGAAAGCCGGGCCGCGACGTAGCCGGCGTCGTGGCGGAGCCGCATCGGCGTCGTGCCGGCATGGTTGGACGTGCCCTTGACGGTGAACTCGGTCCAGGAGATGCCCTGGAGCGAATCCACCGCGCCGATGGTCACGCCGTCCCGGTCGAGCACCGGGCCCTGCTCGATGTGAAGCTCGACGAAGCGATGCAGGTTCGGCTTGCCCACCGGGGCGGGGCCGGCATAGCCGATGCGCCGGAGCTCCTCGCCGACGGACGTGCCGTCGCTGCTCGTCGCCGCCAGCGCCTCCTCCAGCGCGAGGCCGCCGACATGGACCAGGCTTCCCATCATGTCCGGATGGAAGCGCGCACCCTCTTCGTTGGTGAAGAAGGCGACCGAGATCGGCCGCTCGGTCTCGATCCCCGCCTGGTTCAGCACCTCGACCACCTCGAGCCCGGCCAGCACGCCGTAATTGCCGTCGTAGCGGCCGCCGGTGCGCACCGTGTCGATATGCGAGCCGGTCATCAGCGGCGGTGAATCCGTGCGGCCTTTGCGGAGCCCGAAGACGTTGCCGATGGCGTCCACGGTGACGGCGAGGCCGAGCTCGCGCATCCAGGCGATCACCAGGTCGCGGCCGTCCTTGTCCTGGTCGGTCAGCGCCAGGCGGGCATTGCCGCCGCCCTCGATCGCGCCGACCTGGGCCAAACGATCCAGCCGAGCCAGCAGGCGGGCGATGTCGATGCGGAGATTGGCGCGGGTCATGCGGCCCTTACGAGAAGAGGGAGAGGACCACGGCGTAGCGCGCGCCCTTGCCCAAGGCAACCAGGAGGAGGAACGGCCAGAACCGCACGCCGGCGGCGCCGGCGACCAGGGTCAACGGATCGCCGACGATCGGAAGCCACGACAGCAGCAAGGACCAGGTGCCGTAGCGCCGGAAGCGCTCGGCGGCGGCTTCGTAGGTCGCGGGCTTCACCGGGAACCAGGGACGATCGTGGAACCTGGCACCCCAGCGTCCGAAGGCCCAGTTGAGGACGGCGCCGAGCGTGTTGGCGACGGTCGCGACCGACCACAGCAGGAGCCGGTCCTGCGTCGTCGTCATCGCCACGCCCGCCAGCACCGCCTCCGAGGAGAGCGGCAGGATCGTCGCCGCCAGGAACGAGGTGACGAAGAGGCCGGCGAGGGTGGCGAGATCCATTCCGCTAGAGCCGCTTGAACCAGAACGCCATCGGCTTCTCGGTCTCGGCCGTCTCGCCGAGGTCGCGCCAGGCGAAGTGCGTGACCAAGGACGGGTCCTTGGCGAAGCCGCGGCGGGTCCAGAAGGCGTCGAGCGGCACGTAATCCCCGGGCTTCGCCGGGTGATCGTCCGGCCGCTGCACGGCGCAGAAGCAGGCGGCCTCGAAGGTGCCGAAGCCGCGCGCGTGGGATTCCCGCTCCTCGAAGAAGCGGACGCCGATGCCCCGGCCGCGATAGGCCGGGTCCAGCACGCTCTCACCGAAATAGAAGAAGCGCGCGATGTCGAGGCCGCGCGCGGCGAACGGAGCGGTCACGTAGTCCGCCTCGTCTTCGAGCGGCAGCGCCGTCGAGGCGCCGACGACTCGCTCGCCGTCCAGCGCCAGCACGACGACGCTGCGGGACGAGCGGAGATAGGTCTCGAGATACTTGCGCTCGTAGGCCTCGTCGCCTTCGTAGAGATAGGGCCAGGCGCGGAAGATCTCGATGCGAAGCCGCGCGAGATCGGGAATGTGCCGGCGAAGCGCCTCTCCCGTCACCCGCTCGATGATCACCTGGCGCCGATCAGGCGGAGCCATTGATCGAGGTTGTAGTAGTTGGTGACGCGGCTTATGCGCCCGCCCGTGATGTCGAAGAAGGCGCCACCGGGAAGCCGATAGGTCTGGCCCGTCGCCGGCGGCAGGCCCGCGTCGGTCTTCACGTATTTCCCGACCACCAGGTACTCGGCGGCGATCCGCATGCCCTCGCCGAGGATGACGATGTCCTCGAGCTTCTCCTTGTACGAGCCTTCCATGCGCTTCAGGAAGGCGCGGAAGGCGGCCCGGCCGGTCTCGCGACCGCCCTGATTGAGGTCGTGGGCCACGTCCTCGGAGAGAAGCGCCAGCATCCCCTCCCAGTCGCCGGCGTTGAAGCGGTCGTAATAGGCGCGGACGGTGTCGGCCGTCGAAGGCATTCTGTTCGAGCTCCTGGTCAGTGCTGACGGATATAGCCGAAGACGGTCAGCGCGTCCTTGATGTCGGGCATGGCGCGTTCGACCGCGGCCTCGCCCTCGTCGATCACCTCGGCGGCGCGATGGAACTCGAGCAGCCCGATATGGCCGACGCGGGGGTTGATCGCCACGTCCGGCGGCTCGCCGGCGAGCCTCGAGCGCGAGAGGCGATCCTGGACGATGTTGAGGGCCGAGACCATGACGCCGAACATCGACGGCGCGTCGGGCTGCCGGCCGAACATCCGGGTGATGAAGGAGTCGAGGCGCCAGCTCTTGTCCTCGGACCCGGCCGCCTCGAGCTCGGTCAGGAGGTCGAAGCCGGCGACCGCCTGGTAGGTCTTCCCGGGCACCCGCGCCTTGCCGATGATGTCGGCGTGCAGGTTCACCGCGATGATGATCTCGGCCCCCATGGCGCGGCAGACCGAGACCGGAACCGGGTTCACCAGCGCGCCGTCGACCAGCCAGCGGTCGCCGACGCGGACGGGCGGGAAGACGCCGGGAAGCGCGAACGAGGCGCGGAGCGCGTCGACCAGCCGGCCCGAGTTGAGCCAGACCTCGTGGCCGGTGGCGAGGTCGGCGGCGACCGCGGTGAAGGGCGCGCTCAGGTTCTCGATCGCGAGGTCGCCGAAGTTCCGCTCCATCTCGGCGACCAGCCGGCTGCCGCCGATGACGCCGCCGCCGCCGAGCTTGATGTCGAGGAACGAGATCACCTTGAGCTTGGTCAGCGCCCGCGCCCACACCTCGAGCTGCGGCGAGCGCGCCGAGAGATGCGCACCTCCGACCATCGCGCCGATCGAGGTGCCGGCGATCACGTCGGGCTGGATGCCGTGGCGGGCGAGGCCGCGCAGAACGCCGAGATGGGCCCAGCCGCGAGCGACGCCGGAACCGAGCGCGATCCCGATCTTCGGCCGCTTCTTCGGGACGGGGGTCGCCATGGCGGCGTAATTTCTATCGGCGGGGCGGCTCTGGCAAGCCCGGATGCCGGGCGAGCGCGAGCCGGAAGAACACGGCCGAGCCGATGGCGAGGACGGCGATGGTCGCCGCCACCGGCATCAGGGTCGATCCCAGCGTGTGGCCGATCACCACGGTGCCGACGGCGCCGAACGACATTTGCATGAATCCGACGATGCCGGACGCGGCGCCGGCGCGGGTCGGATCGACGCTGATGGCGCCGGCGATGCCGTTCGGCTGGCCGACGCCGTTGCCCATCGCGATCAGCATGGCGGGGACGAAGATCCCGGCGGGGGCCAGCGGCAGGAGCAGCGCATGCGCCAGCAAGGCGGCGCCGCCGGCGAGCACGAGGCCGGCGCCGACCTTCACCATGCGGTCGACGCCGAGACGGCCGGAGAGGCGTCCGGTGAGGAAGTTGCCGACGAAGTATCCCAGGGAGACGATGACGAACCAGATGCCGTAGTCGCTGGGCGGCCGCTGCAGCACCTCGATCATCAGATAGGGGGCGCCGGCGAGGAAGGAGAAGAAGCACGCGGTGGAGAAGCCGGTGCCCAAGGCGAAGCCCAGGAACGCCGGGCGCCGGAGC
Organism: Rhizobium sp. Q54; assembly: GCA_945871425.1. Classification (GTDB taxonomy): domain Bacteria; phylum Pseudomonadota; class Alphaproteobacteria; order SHVZ01; family SHVZ01; genus SHVZ01. Next base: position 12,383 of record CAMBVS010000051.1, read on the forward strand.
AGCACCTGGTAGCTGCGGAGGATCGGCATGACGCCGATGGTGGGCTGCGGCTCCTTCAGCGTCTCGGTCTGGAAGAAATAGCAGCCGGCGAAGAGCACGGCGCCATAGGCGGCCAGGACCCAGAGCCCGGCCCGCCAGCCGAACCACAGGTCGAGATAGCCGCCGAGCACCGGCGCCATCGCCGGCGCGATGGTCATCGCCATGGTGACGTAGCCCAGCACCGAGGCGGCGCGGTCGCGGTCGAAGACGTCGCGGATGATGGCGCGCGTGATCACCATGCCGGCGCAGCCGCCGAAGGCCTGGGCGATGCGGGCGACGATGAGGAGGTCGATCGACTGGGCGAGGCTCGCGGCGATGGCCGAGGCGGCATAGAGTCCGACGCCGGCCAGCATCAGCGGCCGCCGGCCATAATGGTCGGAGAGCGGCCCGTAGAGGAGCTGGCCGACGGCGATGCCGACCAGATAGAGGGTGAGGGTGAGTTGGACAGTGGCGATGTCGGTGTCGAAATAGCGCACCAGCCCGGGCATCGACGGGATGAAGATGTTCATCGACAGGCCGCCGATCGCGGTCGCCAGCACCAGGAGGAGGATCGGCGGCCGGCGGCCGGACGGCGTCATGAAGTCGAAATGCGGGGAAGTGAGGTTCAGGAAAGGCGTTCAGGCTACCATGACGCGAGGCTTGACGGGGATTGCGGTGATCGGGGATACCCCGTGGCCGTCCGGCTCGGTTCTGGAGATGGCGCGATTCTGGAGAGATTGATGGCGCGCAGCGTTGACTCGGTTCCCGGCGTGAGGATCATGGCCCGTCGCCTGCTCGCGGCGGCGGCGCTGGTGCTGATCGCCTCGCCGGCTTTCGCCCAGAGCTTCGTCGAAGGACAGAAGCAGTTCGCCAAGTGCCGGGCCTGCCACACGGTCGAGGCCGGCGGCAAAAGCGGCGTCGGCCCCAACCTCCACGGGCTCTTCGGCCGCAAGGCCGGGACCAAGGAGGGCTTCGCTTTCTCGCCGCCGATGAAGAGCTCGAACATCGTCTGGGACGACGAGACCATCACCAAATACCTGGTCGAGCCCCGCACCTATATCCCCGGCAACAAGATGGCGTTCCCTGGGATGAAGCGGGAGGATGAAATCAAGAACCTGCTCGCCTATCTCAGGGACGCGACCAAATAGGCATGAAGCAGATGGCCGTTCCCGTCGTCCGATCCGATCGCCGTGGCCTCGTCCTCGGCGCCGCCGCGCTCTCGGCCCTGGCGTTGCTGCCGAAGGCGGCGCTGGCGACGCCCCAGGCGGCGTCCGAGCTCCTGCGGAAGCTGGTGAAGGGCGCCCCCCGGCAGGGCCGGGTGGTCCTCCACGCGGCGGACATCGCCGAGAACGGCAACTCCGTGCCGTTGACGGTCACGGTCGAGAGCCCGATGACCGAGAAGGACCACGTGAGCGCGATCCACGTCGTCTCCGGCGGCAATCCCAACCCGGGGGTCGTCAGCGTCCGGCTCGGGCCTGCGAACGGCAAGGCCGAGATCGCGCTCCGCATCCGGCTCGCGGAGAGCGACAAGGTGATCGCCGTCGCCGAGATGTCGGACGGCAGCGTCTGGATCGGCAGCCGCGAGATCGCGGTGACGGTCGGCGGCTGCGGCGGCTGAAGGAGAGAGCCATGGCAACCGACCTCAAGCCGCGCATCCGCCTCCCTTCGCAGATCAAGATGGGCGACGTCGTCGAAGTGAAGACCCTGGTCACCCACGACATGGAATCGGGCCATCGGCGGGACGCGTCGGGCGCCCTCGTGCCGCGCAGGATCATCAACAAGATGACCTGCGCCTACAACGGCCGGCCGGTGTTCGAGGCGACGCTGGAACCGGCGGTGGCCGCCAATCCCTACATCGCCTTCTTCCTGAAGGTGACCGAAAGCGGCACGCTCGACTTCGCCTGGACCGACGACGACGGCACCGTCACCCGGGCCAAGCAGGCGATCAAGGTCGGCTGACGGGGCGGACCGGCGGCCGGCGGACTGTGGCACCTCCGCAAGAGCGCCGGAGCCCGGGGGGGCGGCTCAACGAGGACTCCTCTCGTACCCCCTCTCCCGCGCGTTGGCGCGGGGGAGGGATGGGGTGGGGGGCCGAGCGTAAGCGAGGAGCGCCGCGACGACCGGCCGCGAAGGCCGCGACGGACCACCGTGCCTTTGCGTCCTTTGCGGTCAGTGCGGTGCGTAAGGCGGTCTCCCGACCTCGCTTACGCTCGGCCCCCACCCCTCCCTCCCCCGGCTTCGCCAGGAGAGGGGGTACGACGCCGGTGGATGGCCGCCGCCCGCTCCTGGTTGAGGGCGAAAAGGCGGGCCAGCACCTCGTCGTCGGAAAGATCGGTGGGCCAGCCATAGGCGGCGGCCACCGCCTCGTCGAGGGCGCGGTGCGCATTGGCGAGCCAGGCCGGGCGCTGGTTGTAGAGGCTGGTCAGCGTGCGCTTCTTCAGCTCCGCCGCCGCCTTGTCGTCGACGGGCAGCAGCCGGTCGGGGTAGCCGGGCACCACCTCGGGCACGCGCTTGACCCATTCCGGCGGGTTCAGCCAGTTGTCGCGCAGCCGCACCAGCCCGGCCGCGGCCTCGGCGATCCGCTGCGCGCGGGGATCGCCGACATAAGTCGAGGCGGGGATGTCCGGCGTCAGGCCCTCGGGGAAGGGGAAGGTCTCGAAGGTGGTCGACGGCGTGTAGCGCGGGTCATTCCCGACGCCGAGCCACGTTCCCAGGCGCAGCGACCACAGCTCATGAAACCGCGAATGGAGAATGCCGAAACTCGTATCGTCGTCTCGTGCGATGACGATGACTGTCTGATGAGGCTGCACGGCAGTGCTAAGCCAAACGAAAACACGATGCTTCGCAACTTGTGAAGTGGCGATGTAGCGACATAGCCCGCCGATGCTGCGCCACATGGCAGCGCCGGTTTCTCCGTGACGCCACCAATATCGCGCACGAATTGCCCGTCTATTGGCTTGCCGGATCGACTTAACATGTGTCGTCACGTATTCAAATGGTTGTTCGAATAATGCGGCTTCGGGTTCATCGAATTGGTTGAAGTCGATGACCCAAAAATCGCGGGCTCGTGAGGTGATGTCTTTCCCATTTCGAAGCGGCCTCAGTATCTGTGCGTTAGGCCTTCCGTTGGGGTTGAGCGGAGCAGTAAGCCAATTTCTCGCCAGCTCACCCCGAATATCGAACTCGCCCACCAAGACGGGCCCCTGAAAGCTAATTCCCAAATTTTTCGGAAGGCGCCGCGCCGCGGTCAAGTCCAGCGCACCACCGGTTAAATCCGCGAACACCTTCGGCACTGGCACTCCGTTAAGCCGCACATGACTAGGTGCCTCGTCGCGAGACGAAAAGCAAATGAGGGAAACGCGAACAGCGGCGCCGTCAACCGTCCATTCCTCATCGGCCCAGGCATCAAAAATGGCGGCGTCGCGGCTGATCCGATCAAGAACGACGCGATTGGAGCCGCCTCGGATTGAGTTTGTAGCAACAAGGCCAGCCCGCCGCACGGTTCCGGCGGCAATCCGCTCGCGGGCTTTCTCAAACCAATAGCAGACAAGATCGGCGCCACCCGGGATGCGACCGCCATAAGTCGAACGGAGCGTTTCGGTGTACTCAGATCCAAGACGATCGCGCATGAACTTGTCGCCCAAGAACGGAGGATTGCCGATCACCACGTCCACCTCCGGCCATTGGGCCTCGGTCCCATCCTCGTTCATCAGGGCGTCGCGGCACTCGATTTGGTCGAGGGTCTTCAAGATCGGCGAGCCGGTGATGCCGTAGCCGTGGTCGAGCATCCACTGGATCTCGCCGATCCAGATGCTGACCCGCGCCAGCTCGGCGGCGTAGGGACTGATCTCGATGCCGCGCACCGCCTCCGGCCCGACCCGGGGCAACGCGCGGTTGACGCCCATCTCGACGGCATCGAGCAGGATCCGGTGCTCCAGGTCCTTGAGCCCCTTGAGCGCGAGATAGAGGAAGTTGCCGGAGCCGCAGGCGGGATCGAGCACGCGGACACCGATCAGGCGCTCGTGGAACTTCGCGAACGCCGTGCGGGCGTCGTTGCGAAGGCGGGTCCGCGTCGCCTGCACCTTGGTCGCTGCCGCCCGCGCCATCATGTCGGCGATCTTCGCCTTGGCCTCCTCCCACTCCTGCCGGAGCGGCCGCAGCACCACCGGCTCGATGATCTTCAGGATGGTGCCGGGGTCGGTATAGAACTTGCCGAGCTGGGCGCGCTTCTCCGGGTCGAGACCGCGCTCGAACAGCGTGCCGAAGATCGAGGGGTCGATGGCGCCCCAGTCGAGGGCAGCTGCCTTTTCGAGGATCTTCAGATCATCGCGATCGAGTGGCAGCGCATCGTCTGAATCGAACAAGCCCCCGTTGAAATGGCGCACCGTGTCGAAGCTGAGCCGGCCGCCGTCCTTCATGGCGCGGAACAGCTCACGGGCCATGCCTTCGAAGTCCTGCAGGCGGGCGCGGGCGGCCGCCATCAGCTTGGTGAAGAGCTGGCCGGTGAGCAGCCCGATATCCTCGGCGAACAGGCAGAAGAGCAGGCGCGAGACGAAATGGGCGACGCGCTGCGGCTCGTGCCCGCGGGCGCGAAGCCGGTCGGCCAGCGTCGCGAACTGCTTCGCCGCCTCCTTGGTGATGATCTCCCGCGTGATGCCGGGCTTGAGCTGGTCGGGATCGGTGAAGGCGAGCCTGAGCAGCCGGCGCTTTTCCGGCGCCACCAGGTCGGCGATGCCGAAGTCGTGGCTTACGCGGGGCGTGTTGGTGAAGTTGGTGTGGACGACGAAGCGCTGGGTGTCGCAGACGATCAGGAGCGGCGGGTTCTCCAGCGCCGGGGCGTATTGCTGGAGCTGGGCATAGGCGGCGGTGAGATCGGCATGGGACTTCTTGTATTCCCAGCCGAAGCAGCCGCGCTTCCACACATCCGCCCAGCCGGGCTTGCCGGTGGTCTTCTCTGCGCCCTTCTCGAAGCAGTAGCTGGTGCCCTGGGTGTCGGTCTCGTAGGGCGCCGGCACGTCCAGCAGGCGGCAGAGGTCGATGAAGTGCGACTGGGTGGCCTGCTTCTCGTTCAGCGGCGTGTTCCGCCACTTGTCCCTGAACTCTTCCGGAGTCACGCGGCCTCGATCCCGATCATGGCGCATCTTGCCGCGCCGCCGTTTCGAAGCAAGTGCGGCGGCGACGCGCCTGCCTGGAACTCACTCCGCTGCACGGCTTCCGAAACGAGGATAAAAATCGTCATTCAGCGTATTTTTCTCCTTGACGAGATCGCCGGTTTTTGACAGGATCGGCCCTACTGGTCAAAGCTGGGCGCGCCGGCCCCGATCCTCCCCCGGCAACGGGGCGCAGGGGCGGGACAAGTCGTCCTCTCCGGCCTTTCGCCCACGAAGCAGGACCCCCGTCATGAAGCTCACCGACACCCAGGTGGCCCGGTTCCAGGAGCAGGGCTTTCTCGTCTTCCCCGACCTGTTCTCGGCCGAGGAGGTTCAGATCCTGAAGGGCGAGGTGCCGGCGCTCTATGCCGAGAGGCGGCCGGAGAACGTGCGCGAGAAGACCGGCGACGTGGTCCGCACCAATTTCGCCGCCCACACCTACAACCCGGTCTTCAAGGCGCTCTCCCGCCATCCCCGCATGATCGAGCCGGCGATGCAGCTGCTCGGCGGGCCGGTCTACATCCATCAGTTCAAGATCAACGGCAAAGCCGCCTTCGACGGCGACGTCTGGCAATGGCACCAGGACTACGGCACCTGGAAGAACGACGACGACATGCCGGACTGCCACGCGATGAACCTGGCCGTCTTTCTGGACGAGGTGAACGAGTTCAACGGCCCCTTGATGTTCATCCCCGGCAGCCACCGCGAAGGGGTGCTGAAGGCCGGCCACGACACCAGGACCACCAGCTATCCGCTCTGGACCATCGACCACGACACCATCCGCTCGCTGGTGGAGCGGGGCGGCATCGTCGCGCCCAAGGGCGGGCCCGGCACCGCGCTGTTCTTCCACGGCAACCTGGTCCACGGCTCGACCTCCAACATGTCGCCCTGGGACCGGCTGATCGTCTATGTCAGCGCCAACCGGGTCGATAACGCCATCCGCCGCTTCAAGCGGCCCGAATACATCGCGCATCGCGACTTCTCAGCCATCCAGACGCTGGCCGACGACTGCCTGCTGCCGTTCCGCAAACAGGCGGCGGAGTAGGACGCATGAACCTGTACAGCCTCTTGCAGAAACGCGCCGCCGCCGGCCGGCCGGTGCGCGTCGGCCTGATCGGCGCCGGCAAGTTCGGCTCGATGTTCTTAGCGCAAGCGCTGACCACGCCCGGCCTGCATGTCGCTGCCGTCGCCGACCTCAGGCGCGACCGGGCGGCGGCCTCGCTCGCCCGTGTCGGCTGGGCGCCCGAGCGCTTCGCCGCGCCCTCTCTGTCGGAGGCGATCGCCAAGGGAACCACCTGGCTCACCGAGGATTCGCTGGCGATGATCGCCGGCGACGGCATCGAGGTGGTGATCGACGCCACCGGCTCGCCGCCGGCCGGCATCGCGCATGCCCGCGCCGCCTTCAGGGCCGGGAAGCACGTGGTGATGGTGAACGTCGAGGCCGATGCGCTGGCCGGCCCGCTGCTGGCGCGCGAGGCCGAGGCGGCCGGCGTCGTCTATTCGCTGGCCTATGGCGACCAGCCGGCGCTGATCGCCGAGATGGTCGACTGGGCGCGCGCCGCGGGATTCGAGGTGGTCGCCGCCGGCAAGGGCACCAAGTACCTGCCGGTCTACCATGCGTCCACGCCGGAGACGGTGTGGGGCCATTACGGCTTCTCGGCCGAGCAGGTGGGCAAGGGCGATTTCAACGCCCAGATGTTCAATTCCTTCCTCGACGGCACCAAGTCGGCGATCGAGATGTCGGCCGTCGCCAACGCGACCGGGCTCTCGGCGCCGGCCGACGGCCTGCTCTTCCCGCCCTGCGGGGTCGACGACCTAGCCCACACGCTGCGTCCGAGATCCGAGGGCGGGGTGCTCGACGGCAAGGCCAGGGTCGAGGTGATCTCCTCGCTCGAACGCGACGGCCGGCCGGTCTTCCGCGACCTCCGCTGGGGCGTCTATGTCGTCTTCGAAGGGGCGACATCCTATGTCCGCGACTGCTTCAAGCAGTACGGGCTGGTGACGGATGCGAGCGGCCGCTACACCGCGATGTACAAGCCTTATCACCTGATCGGGCTCGAGCTCGGCATCTCCGTCGCCTCGGCGGCGTTGCGCAATGAGCCGACCGGCGTCGCCACCGGCTTCCGTGCCGACGCGGTCGCGACGGCCAAGCGCGACCTCGCTTCCGGCGAGACGCTCGACGGCGAAGGCGGCTACACGGTCTGGGGCAAATGCCTGCCTGCCGAACGCTCGCTTTCACTCGGCGCCTTGCCGATCGGCCTCGCCCACGGGCTGAAGCTGAAGCGCGGGATCAAGGCCGGGAGCGTCGTCGGCTGGGCCGACGTCGCCGTCGACGGCGTCTCGACCCTCTTGGCCGATGCCATTCGCGCCCGCCGCGAGATGGAGGAGACGGCGCGGACCGAGCGCGGCATGGCGCGGGCCGCGCAGTAGGGCGTCAGACGCCGATCTGCTGGCTGATCCAGCGGCGGAGGTCGCCGGCCCCAATAGCGCCGCTCTGGCGGGCGACCTCGCGGCCGCCCTTGATGAGGACCAGGGTCGGGATCGCCTGGATGCGGAACCGCGCAGCCAGCGCCTGCTCGGCGTCGGTGTCGACCTTGGCCAGCCGCACGCGCGGCTCGACCTCGGCCGCCACCGCCTCGAAGGTTGGCGCCATGGCCCGGCACGGCCCGCACCAGGACGCCCAGAAGTCCACCAGCAGCGGCAGGTCGGCCGCGCCCGCATGACGGTCGAACCGGGCGCCGTCGAGGGCCACCGGCTTCCCGGTGAACAGCGGCTTGCCGCAGTTGCCGCACTTGCCGCCTTGGGCGAGTCGCGCCTTGGGCACGCGATTGAGCGTGTCGCAGCCCGGGCAGGGGATGATGACGGAGTCGGCCATATTCCTCCTAAGCCTGAGTGAAGTGGGGACCATCGGCACGAAACTCGCGTCCCGACGGCGGTTTCCCCGAGCCGCATAAAGTCGCGAACAGCGGCCGGATTGATCTCGGTCAAGGCGGCCGCCGCCGACCTACGCAGACTGATCCAATGTCGATGCGGGATCGCCCGGAGACACGGTCAGCTGAAGGCGCAGCCGGGCTTGAGGCCGAGGCGCTTCAGGATGATCGCGGCCGGGCAGAAGCCGGTGAACGACGCCTGGATCAGGTTGAGGCCGACGAAGGCGTTGAGCAGGAACCAGTAGGGGCTGTGCAGCAGGCCGAGAGCCAAGCTGGCGAGAACCATGAAGCCTGCGAAGGCCATGACGGCGTTGTCGATCGACATCGGGTGCTCCTTTCAAGAACGACCGTTGCAGTAGAGGCGGTAGAGGAGGCCGATCACCTTTGCGGCCTCCGGACTGGCGAGCGAGTAGTGGATGGTCTGGGCTTCGCGCCGGGTGGCGACGAGGCCGTCGCGGCGCAGCTTCGCCAGGTGCTGCGACAGCGGCGATTGCTTGAGGCCGACGATGCGCTCGAGGGTGCCGACCGACCGTTCGCCGCCGTGCAGCTCGCACAGGATCATCAGCCGGTACGGATTGGAGAGCGCGCGCATCAGGCTCGACGCTTCTCCGGCCCGCGATTGCATCGCTTGTAAATTCATAGTTGCTAATTTAGATATTGCTAATATATATGTCAAGCCCCTTCTCCCACGGATGCAGGCCATGACCCCCAGAGCTTCCCTCTTCGCCGCGACCTTCGCCGCCAGCCTCGCCCCGGCGCTGGCGGCCGGGCCGGGTCTGGTGATGGCCCCGGTCGAGGTGGACGACCGCAAGGCGGTGATCGCGACCGTCGAGACCCTGCGCGAGATCGCGGCCCGCGCCCGCATCGGCGGGACGGTGGCGGAGCTGCTGGTGCGCGAGGGCGATCGCGTCGCCGCCGGCGACCGCATCGCGATGGTGGTCGATCAGAAGCTCGCCCTGCAGGTGCAGGCGCTCGACGCCCGCATCCAGGCCCAGCAGGCGCAGCGCGACCAGGCGCGGACCGATTTCGACCGGGCGGAGGATCTCCGCCGCTCCGGCACCGTCGCCCAGACCCGCGTCGATGATGCTCGGACCCGGCTCGACGTCGCGGAACGGACCCTCAGGGCCATGCGCTCCGAGCGCGACGTCGTTCTGCAGCAGTCTGCGGAGGGCGCGGTCCTCGCTCCCGGTTCGGGCCGTGTCCTCAAGGTCCCGGTCACGGGCCGCAGCGTCGTCCTCGGCGGCGACACCGTCGCCATGATCGCGACCGACGCCTATGTGCTTCGCCTCAGGCTGCCCGAGCGCCATGCCGCCAGCCTCAAGGCGGGCGATACGATCCTGGTCGGTTCCCGCGGCCTGCAATCCGAAGGAACCGCCGAGACGATGCGCCGAGGCCGGGTGGTCCTGGTCTACCCGCAGATCGACCAGGGTCGGGTGGTCGCCGACGTCGAGGTGGATGGTCTCGGCGGCTATTTCGTCGGCGAACGCACGCGCGTCTACGTCTCGACCGGCACGCGCTCGGCGCTGGTGCTTCCTCCCGAATTCGTAACTAGGCGCTTCGGCGTCAGCTACGTGCGGCTCGCCGACGGCAGCGAGGTCGTGGTCCAGGTCGGCATGCCGACCGACAAGGGGCTTGAGATCCTCTCCGGCCTCCGCGCCGGCGACGAGGTGGTGAAGCCATGAAGCTCGGCCTTTCCGGCGTCCTGACGCGGGCCTTCATCGCCTCGCCGCTGACCCCTCTCCTGCTCCTGGCGGCGCTCGCCGTCGGCACGATCGCGCTCCTCGCCCTGCCGCGCGAGGAGGAGCCCCAGATCAGCGTGCCGATGGTCGACATCCTGGTCGCCGCCAACGGCTACAAGGCCGGAGACGCCATCGAGCTGATCACCCGGCCGCTCGAGGACCTCGTCAAGGGCATCGACGGTGTCGAGCACGTCTATTCGAGCACCCAGGACGACTCGGTCCTTACCACCGCCCGCTTCCTGGTCGGCACCGACCAGGACGCGGCCCTGCTCCGCGTGCACGAGAAGATCCGGGCCAACATCGGCGATCTCCCGAAAGGAATACCGGAGCCAAGCATCATCGGCCGCGGCATCAACGACGTCGCCATCGTCGTCCTCACGCTCGAGCCGAAGCCCGAGCACGCGACACGCTGGGACGGCAACGGCCTCTTCCAGGTTGCCCAGGAGCTGCAGCATGAGCTGGTCAAGGTCGCCGACGTCGGCCTGACCTACATCGTCGGCGGCAGCCCGAACCAGATCCGGGTCGAGCCCGATCCCGAGCGCCTTTCGCTCTATGGCATCACGCTCAACCAGCTGGTCGACAAGCTCACCAACGCCAACCGGTCCTTCCTGGTCGGCGCCTTCCGTGACGGCGGCCGTCATCTCCCGGTTCTCGCCGGGCAGACGCTGCAGGGCGTGCCCGATATCGGCCTGCTGCTGCTGACCTCGCGCGACGGCCGTCCGGTCTACGTCAAGGACGTGGCTGACATTGTCGTCGGCGCGTCGGAGCCGGATTTTCGCGCTTGGCGGTTCTCGCCGGCCGCCGCCGGCCAGCTCGACCGACGTCCCGCCGTCAGTATCGCCTTCGCCAAGCGCAAGGGCGCCAACGCCGTGACCGTCGCCGGGGATCTGATCGCTCGCCTCGACAGCGTCCGAGGGCGTCTTATTCCCGATGATCTGTCGGTCAGCGTCGGCCGCAACTACGGCGAGACCGCCAGCGACAAGGCCGACGAGCTGCTGTTCCACCTGGCGCTGGCCACGGTTTCCATCGTCATCCTGATCACGCTCGCGATCGGCTGGCGCGAGGGCGTCGTCGTCATGGTGGTGATCCCGACCACCATCCTGCTGACGCTCTTCGCGGCGTGGCTGATGGGCTACACGATCAACCGGGTCAGCCTGTTCGCGCTCATCTTCTCGATCGGCATCCTGGTGGACGACGCGATCGTGGTGGTCGAGAACATCGTCCGCCACTGGCATCGCCGCGGCGAGGGCGACTTGGTCTCGCAGGCGGTCACCGCCGTCGCCGAGGTCGGCAATCCGACCATCGTCGCGACCTTGACCATCATCGTCGCCCTCCTGCCGATGATGTTCGTCAGCGGGCTGATGGGCCCCTACATGAGTCCGATTCCGGCAAACGCCTCGATGGCGATGCTGTTCTCGTTCTTCGTCGCGGTGACGGTCACGCCCTGGCTGCTCTACCGGATCGCCGGCCGCCGCTTCGCCCGAGCGGATGCGGCCGGCGACGGCGGGCACGGTGAGGATCCGGGCATCCTCGGCCGCATCTATCTTGCCGTTGCCCGCCCGCTGCTCACGGGGCGGCTCCGTTCCAAGCTGTTCCTGACGGTGGTCGGAGTCGGGACGCTGGCTGTCTGCGTCTTGTTCGCGACCCGGGACGTCACCGTCAAGCTGCTGCCCTTCGACGACAAGTCGGAATTCCAGGTGGTCGTCGACCTGCCGGTCGGCGCGACCCTCGAGGACACCGAGCGCGTGCTGGCCGCCGCCGCCGGGCGGCTCCGGGGATTGCCGGAGCTGGCGTCGATCGAGGCCTATGCCGGCATCGCCGCGCCGTTCAATTTCAACGGTCTGGTCCGTCACTACTATCTCCGCCGGAGCCCCGAGCTCGGCGACCTGCAGGTCAATTTGACGCCGAAGGCGCAACGCAGCCGCGGCAGCCATGCCATCGCGCTGGAGGGGCGTCGCCTGCTGGCGGACCTGCCCCGGCCGCCGGGGACCGTCGTCAAGGTGGTCGAGGTTCCCCCCGGCCCGCCGGTGCTGGCAACCCTGCTGATGGAGGTCTATGGCCCGGACGAGGCGAGCCGGGCCGATGCCGCCCGGAAGGTTCGGGCCGCCTTCGAGAGCGTCGACTTCGTCGTCGACGTCGACGACACGCTGCATGCACCGGGAGAGCGTCTGCGCTTCGCCATCGACCAGGAGAGCCTGGAATTCCACGGCGTCGAGGAGCAGGCGGTCTACGACACCATCGCGGCCGTCATCGGCGGCGTGAAAATCGGCTATTCCCAGCGAGGGTCGGGAATGAAGCCGATCGACATATCCATACGCCTGCCGAAGTCGGCGCTGGCGTCGGGCGAGCGGATTCTCTCGACGCCGGTCCCCGCTGGCGGCACGCGGCGCGAAGGCGCCAATGTCGAGCTGGGGGACGTGGTGTCGGTCGCGCGCGAGCAGGCCTCCCACACAATCTTCCGGCGGAACGGCCGCTTCGCCGAGATGGTGACGGCCGAGCTCGCGGGGCGTTTCGAGGCGCCGATCTACGGCATGCTCGCGGTTGAGGAGAAGATCGCGGCGATGGACTGGGGACCGGCCGGCCCGCCGGTCATCCGCTACCATGGGCAGCCCGGCGACGAATCGCGGGCAGCGCTTCTTTGGGATGGGGAGTGGGAGGTGACCTATGTCACCTTCCGCGACATGGGGGCCGCCTTCGGCGTCGCCATCCTCGGCATCTACCTCCTGGTGGTGGCCCAGTTCGGCTCGTTCCGGCTGCCGCTGGTGATCCTGATCCCGGTGCCGCTGACGCTGATCGGCATCGTGCTCGGCCACTGGGCCTTCGCGGCGCCCTTCACCGCGACCTCGATGATCGGCTTCATCGCGCTTGCCGGCATCATCGTGCGCAACTCGATCCTGCTCGTCGATTTCATCCGCCACCTGCGGGCGTCGGGCGAGGGACTGCGCGCGGCGCTCCTCCACGCCGGCGCCATCCGGACTAAGCCGATCGTGCTCACGGCCGCCGCCGCCATGATCGGGGCTGCCTTCATCATCGCCGACCCGATCTTCCAGGGCTTGGCCTTGTCGCTGGTCTTCGGCCTCGCCTCGTCAACGGCCCTGACCCTGCTGGTGATTCCTGCGGTCTACGTCTTGCTCCGCGACGACGGCCGCGGGTTCGGAGAGGTCGCCGGGAAGGCCGGCTGAGGGGCCGAATTTCGGGTCGGCCGGCGACGACGGCCCAGACTCGGCAGTTGAGCCTCCGGCCCGTCCGCGCTATCAGGCCGGCATGGCCGCCTCCGCCGTTGCCGCCGCCGTCTCCGCCGGGCTCGACGCCCAGGTCACCGCCGGACGGCTCAAGCTCGACCCCCACCAGACGGAGATTGCCCGTCGTCTCGACCGGCTGGCGGAAGAGCTCGTCCGGGGCGATGCGGCCTCCGGCGGCTGGGGTGCCCGTCTCTTCGCCCGGAAGCAGGCCGAACCGCCGCGCGGGGTCTATCTCTGGGGCGGCGTCGGGCGCGGCAAGTCGATGCTAATGGACCTGTTCTTCGCCCATGCCCGGGTCCAGAGGAAGCGGCGTGTGCATTTCCACGAGTTCATGCAGGAATGCCACGACCGCATCCATCGCTGGCGGCAGAACCACGAGGTCTCCCGGGCCTCCGAGCCGATCCGGCCCTTGGCCCGGGCCATCGCCGAGGAGGCCCGTCTCCTCTGCTTCGACGAGTTCCAGGTCCACGACATCGCCGACGCGATGATCCTGGGGAGGCTCTTCTTCGCGCTGTTCGAGCTCGGCGTCGTCGTCGTCGCCACCTCGAACCGGCCGCCGGACGATCTCTACAAGGGCGGGCTGCAGCGGGAGCTGTTCGTCCCCTTCATCGGCCTAATCAAGCAGAAGCTCGACGTGCTCCCGCTCGACGGCGCCACCGACTACCGCCTGGAGCGGCTGGGGCGCATGCCGGTCTATCTCTGTCCGGACGGGCCGGAAGCGAAGGCAGCCCTGGCCGAGGCCTTCCGGCGGCTGACCCCGGGCGCCCCGGACGCGCCCGAGCAGATCACGGTCAAGGGGCGGATCGTGCCGGTGCCGCGGGCGGCCGAGGGCGTCGCCTGGTTCGCCTTCCCCGACCTCTGCGACCAGGCGCTGGGGGCCGGCGACTATCTCGCCATCGCGCGCCGCTACCACACGGTCATCCTCGAAGGCATCCCGGAGATGAGCCCGGAGACCCGCGACCAGGCCAAGCGCTTCGTCACGCTGATCGATGCGCTCTACGAGCGGAAGGTGAACCTGATCTGCTCGGCCGCGGCGCAGCCCCAGGGGCTCTATCCGGCGGGCGAGGGCTCCTTCGAGTTCCAGCGGACGGTCTCCAGGCTGGAGGAGATGCAGTCGGCCGAATACCTGGTCCAGCCGCACCTCAAATAGGGTTCGCCCCGTCCTCCGCCAGCTCGTCCGGGGTCGCGGACCGGATCAGCGAGGCGGTTTCGTCGGGCGCGCGGGGGTCGAACCCCCTGCCCGACCAGGGCCACGTCGACGTGCTCTCCGGCGGCACTCATCGGCGGATGCGGCCGCCGGGTCCGGCGGAACTCGCCGCCGGCCAGCGGAAAGGCCCCTCGGTGTAGACGGGGAGGGCCCGGTCCAGGACCGGCGTATAGAGCTGGAGGGCCAGCGCGAGGGCGTCGTGCTCCCGGGCGAGGTCGGAGAGCAGCCAGCCGGTGTCGTCGAGCCCGTGGGCGCGGACGATGCGGGTGCCGACGAGGCGGTAGCGGAGATCGTCGGGTCCGGCCCGCTCGGCGATGATCAGGTCCGGCAGGAGCTTCGGCATGTCGATCGGGTCGATGTCGCGGCGCAGCGGCGCCGGCCGTCCGGCCCGCGGGACCAGCCGATAGTCGTAGAGCTGGCGCGGCGCCGGATGCGCTATCAGGGTCCGAAACTCCATCTGTCTTCAAGGATTACCAAGACATTGCACGGGGCCGGCAACCTTGGGGAAGTCCGCCACGAGCCTTGCCCGGAACGCCAAATGAGGGTAGTTAGCCCCTTAATTCCTCACGCTTCCTGCCCTTTGATCTCCGGGGGAGATTCCATGGCTCGCAACAAGATCGCGCTCGTCGGCGCGGGCAATATCGGTGGCACGCTGGCGCTTCTGGCCGGCATGAAGGAGCTCGGCGACATCGCCCTCTTCGACGTGGTCGAGGGCGTGCCCCAGGGCAAGGCGCTGGATCTGGCCCAGCTGAGCCCGGTCGAGGGCTTCGATGCGAAGCTGGTCGGCACCAACGACTATGCCGCCATCGCCGGATCCGACGTGGTGATCGTGACCGCCGGCATCGCGCGGAAGCCCGGCATGAGCCGCGACGACCTGATCGGCATCAACACCAAGGTCATCACCCAGGTCGCCGCCGGCATCAAGACCCATTGCCCGAACGCCTTCGTCATCGTCATCACCAACCCGCTGGACGTGATGGTGTGGGTGATGAAGGAGAAGAGCGGGCTTCCGGCGAACAAGGTCGTCGGCATGGCCGGCGTGCTCGACTCGGCCCGCTTCCGCTACTTCCTCGCGGAAGAATTCAAGGTTTCGGTCGAGGACGTGACCGCCTTCGTGCTCGGCGGCCACGGCGACACCATGGTGCCGCTGATCCGCTACTCGGCGGTCGCCGGCATCCCGGTCCCCGACCTGATCAAGATGGGCTGGTCGACCCAGGAGCGGATCGACAAGATCGTCCAGCGGACCCGCGACGGCGGCGCCGAGATCGTCGGTCTCCTCAAGACCGGCTCGGCCTTCTACGCCCCGGCCTCCTCGGCGATCCAGATGGCCGAGGCCTACCTCAAGGACAAGAAGCGGGTTCTGCCTTGCGCGGCGAACCTGACCGGCCAGTACGGCATCAACGACGTCTATGTCGGCGTGCCGGTGGTGATCGGCGCCGGCGGCGTCGAGAAGATCGTCGAGATCCAGCTCAACGCCGAGGAGAAGAAGATGTTCGACCACTCGGTCAACGCCGTCCGCGGCCTGATCGACGTGGTCAAGAAGCTGCCGGCGGCCTGAGCCGCGGTGCCATGATACAGTCGCCGACCTTCACTCACGCGGGCGCTCGGGCATGAACATCCACGAGTACCAAGGCAAGCAGCTCCTGGCGAAGTACGGCGTCGCCGTGCCCAGGGGCGGCGTCGCCTATACGCCCGAGGAAGCCGAGAAGGCCGCCCAGGCGCTTCCCGGGCCGGTCTACGTGGTGAAGGCGCAGATCCACGCCGGCGGACGCGGCAAGGGCGGCGGCGTCAAGGTCGTGAAGTCGGTCGCCGACGTGAAGGCGGCCGCACAGAAGATCCTCGGCATGCAGCTGGTGACCCCGCAGACCGGGCCGAAGGGCAAGGAAGTGAAGCGGGTCTATATCGAGGAGGGCTGCGACATCAAGCGCGAGCTCTATCTCGGCATGCTGCTCGATCGCAAGCTCGGCCGCCTGGTGATGATGGCGTCGACCGAAGGCGGCATGGACATCGAGGAAGTCGCGGCCAAGCACCCCGAGAAGATCCTCAAGGTGGCGATCGACCCGGCTGCCGGATTCCAGCCCCATCACGCCCGCAAGCTCGCCTACGGCCTCAAGCTCGAAGGCGCGCAGGTCGGCTCGGCGGTCAAGTTCATGACCGCGCTCTACAAGGCTTTCGTCGACCTGGACGCCTCGCTGGTGGAGATCAACCCGCTGGTGGTGACCGGCGCCGGCCAGGTGCTTGCGCTCGACGCCAAGATGAACTTCGACGACAACGCGCTCTACCGGCACAAGGACGTCGAGGACCTCCGCGACCTCGACGAGGAGGACGCCTCCGAGCACGAAGCCGCCTCGCACGGCCTCAACTACATCAAGCTCGACGGCTCGATCGGCTGCATGGTCAACGGCGCCGGCCTCGCCATGGCGACGATGGACATCATCAAGCTCTATGGCGGCACGCCGGCCAACTTTCTCGACGTCGGCGGTGGCGCCACGAAGGAGCGCGTGACCCAGGCCTTCAAGATCATCCTCGCCGATCCCAAGGTCGAGGGCATCCTGGTCAATATCTTCGGCGGCATCATGCGCTGCGACGTCATCGCCGAAGGCGTGGTGGCGGCGGCCCGCGAGGTCAGCCTCACGGTGCCGCTGGTGTGCCGCCTCGAAGGCACCAATGTCGAGCTGGGCAAGAAGATCCTGGCCCAGTCGGGCCTGCCGATCATCACCGGCGACAACCTGGCCGACGCTGCCGAGAAGATCGTCAAAGCGGTGAAGGAGGCAGCCTGATGGGGGTCCTCGTCGGACGCGACACGCGCGTCATCTGCCAGGGCTTCACCGGCGCCCAGGGCACCTTCCATTCAGAGCAGGCGATCGCCTACGGCACCAAGATGGTCGGCGGCGTGACGCCCGGTAAGGGCGGCACCCAGCATCTGAACCTGCCGGTGTTCGACACGGTCGCCGACGCGGTCGCCGAGACCAAGGCCGACGCCTCGGTGATCTACGTGCCGCCGCCGTTCGCCGCCGACGCGATCCTCGAAGCGATCGATGCCGAGGTCAGGCTGGTGGTCTGCATCACCGAGGGCATCCCGGTCCTCGACATGGTCAAGGTCAAGCGCGCGCTCACCGGATCGAAGACCCGCCTCGTCGGGCCCAATTGCCCGGGCGTGATCACGCCGGGCGAGTGCAAGATCGGCATCATGCCGGGCCAAATCCATCGCCCGGGCAAGATCGGCATCGTCTCGCGCTCGGGCACGCTCACCTACGAGGCGGTCGGGCAGACCACGTCGGCGGGGCTCGGCCAGACCACCTGCATCGGCATCGGTGGTGATCCGGTCAACGGCACCAACTTCATCGACTGCCTCGAGATGTTCCTCGGCGACGATGCCACTCAAGGCATCATCATGATCGGCGAGATCGGCGGCACCGCCGAAGAGGACGCCGCCGAGTTCCTGAAGAAAGCCAAGAAGAAAAAACCGATGGTGGGCTTCATCGCCGGCCTGACGGCCCCTCCGGGTCGTCGGATGGGCCACGCCGGCGCCATCATCTCCGGTGGCAAGGGAGGCGCTGGCGATAAGATCGAGGCGATGCGTTCGGCAGGCATCCGGGTGACGGAATCGCCGGCGGCGCTCGGCTCGACCATGGTCGAGGTCTTGAAGGGGGCCTGACGACCGCCCCACTTATGG
>CAMBVS010000052.1 GCA_945871425.1 Rhizobium sp. Q54
CTTGCGGTAACGCTCCTCCATCTCGCGCACCGTCCACTTCAGCGCGACGATGGCCTTGCCGGATTCGGTGACGACCGGGGCCAGCAGGTGCGGGATGCCGTCATAGACCGACAGTTCCAGCATCTTCGGATCTATCATGATGAAGCGGCACTGGTCCGGCGTCAGGCGGTACAGCAGCGAGAGGATCATCGTGTTGATCGCCACCGACTTGCCCGAGCCGGTGGTGCCGGCCACCAGCAGGTGGGGCATGCGCGCGAGATCGGCGATGACCGGCGCGCCGCTGATGTCCTTGCCCAGGGCCAGCATCAGCTTGGCCGCCGTGTTCTCGTACTCGGCGGTGGCCAGCAGCTCGCGCAGGTACACCGTTTCGCGCTTGGCATTCGGCAGTTCGATGCCGATGGCGTTGCGGCCGGGAATGACGGCGACGCGGGCCGACAGCGCACTCATCGAGCGCGCGATGTCGTCGGCAAGGCCGATGACGCGAGATGACTTGATGCCGGGCGCGGGCTCGAGCTCGTAGAGCGTGACCACCGGCCCCGGCCTCACCTTGACGATCTGGCCCTTGACCCCGAATTCGGCCAGCACGGATTCGAGCAGCCTCGCATTGGCCGACAGCGCGTTCTCGTCGAGCTTGGCGACCGGCCCCGTCTTGGTCGGCGCCAGCAGGTCTAGCGGCGGCAGGCGGTAGTCGCCGCCGGCCTCTTCGAGCGCGAGGCGCGACTGGCGGCGGGCCTCCGACTTCTTCGGTGCGGCCGGCTTGGATGCGACCAGCGGCTCGCCTCTTTCGGCCTTCAGCACCCGCGCCTCGGGCTCGGCCGGGCGGTCGAGCACCAGCGGCGGCGGATCCTCGTCGTCATCGTCGTCCGGCGGGCCTGCGGACGGACGGACGACCAGGCGCGGCTCGACCCGCTTCGGTGCCTTGGTGAGCACGGTCGCCTTCTTGATGCCGGCAGCGGCGGCGCGGCCGCCGATACGGCTGCCCCAGAGCCCGGCCCGCCAGGCGGCGCGGCCGCCGACGGCGATGCCCTTGCCACCGCTCCGCGCCAGCGACAGCCAGTCGCCGCCGGAGAGCCCGAAGGCGACGGCGGCCAGCGGTACGGCCAGCGCCGTCGCGCCGGCGGAGATCAGGCTCGTCGCCGCCAACCCGCCCCAAGGCGGAACCCACGCGGTCAGTCCCGAGACGATCATCTGCCCGACGATGCCGCCCAGGCGGAGATCGACAAGCTCCGGCCATATGATCTGAGCCGGGAAAAGCGTCAACGCGACCGAGGCGGCCAGGGTCGCGGCCGGCAACGTGGTCAGGCGCAACCAGAGCCGGCTAACCGGACGGTGCAGGAGGAAGCGCAGGCCCCATACCAGAATGACCAGCGCCAGCACCAGGCTGGCCGCACCGAGGACCCGAACCAGCAAATCGGCAGCATGGGAGCCGACGGCCCCCAGCGGATGGGCGATGGGGCGATCGGTTGCGACGTTGAAGGAACGGTCGCCGGAAACGTAGAAGAGGATGCAGGCGGCGAGAAAGAGGCCGAGCAGAATCAGCGCGGTCCCGGCGATCTCCTGGGTCCGCCGCTTGAGGAAGACCTCGGCGCCTTCGGGAAGGAAGCCGGCTTCCGCGACCATGTCCTTACAGCACCTGCGTCATGAGTTTCAGCGCCGTCTCCATCATCGGTTCGTCATAGACCATGGCGACCCGGATATAGGGCTTGCCGTGGTTCTTCCCCGTGTGATCGGGCCACGACATGAAGGCGCCCGGCAGCACGCGGATGCCGGCCTCCCCCCACAGCTTCTTCGCCGCCTCGGGCCCGTCGCCGACGTCGAGCCAGAGATAGAATCCCCCGGCCGGCCGGTAGCAGCCGTAGCGCCCATCCAGCACCTTCTCCGCCAGGTCGAAGTTGCGGCGGTAGATCTCGCGATTGGATTCGACATGGGCCTCTTCCGACCACAACCGCGTCGCCGCCGCCAAGGTCGGCTGGCTCATGCCGGCGGCGCCGAAATTCAGCACGTTGACGAAGCCCTCGATCGCCTCCGGCGCGCCGGCGACGAAGCCGGAGCGGAGACCGGGCGCGCTCGAGCGCTTGGAGAGCGAATGTGCGACGACGACATTGTCGAGACTGCCGCCGAGCGCCGCACACGCCTCGAGCGCACCCGGCGGCGGCGCCTTGTCGTAGATCTCGGCGTAGCATTCGTCGACGACCAGCAGGAAGTCGTGGCGGCGCGCCAGCTCGATCGCGCGCTTGAGATAGTCGACGGTGGCGACCGAGCCCTGCGGGTTGGCTGGCGTGCACAGATAGAAGATCGCGGCGCGGTCGAGATCTGTTTTGGCGATGGCGTCGAGATCGGGCAGGAAGCCGCTCTCCTTCGGCGCCGGCAGGTAGACGGGCTCGGCGCCGGCGATGATCGCCGCACCGGTGTACACGTGATAGGACGGATTCGGGATCAGCGCCGCCGGCTTCCGGCCTGCCTTGGCCGCCGGCACGGACAGGAGCGCCGCCATGAACAGACCTTCGCGCGATCCCGGCACCGGCAGGATGTGCTTGTCGGCGTTCACCATGCCTTCAGGCAGCCGGTAGCGGCGGGTGAGCCAGGCGGCCACGGCCTTCCGGAATTCCGGCGTGCCCGCATGGTCGGTGTAGCGGTTCCACTTGTCGGCGTTCTTCGCCATCTCCTCGGCGATGAAGGCCGGCGGCTGGTTCTGCGGTTCGCCGACGGAGAGGAGGATGGGGGACCGGTTGCTGCGCGGCTGGATCGGGCTCAGGAGGTCCCGGAGCTGGCGGAACGCGTAGTCCTTGAGCGGGTCGAGACGGTCGTTCGTGATCATCGCTATCCGGGCGGCTCGGGCGAGGCGTGCCCCGCATGGTCTGGGACGGAACGGGCCGAGCAATGCCCGCCACTTACAGTATATAGCTGAAGCCCTAGGTCAGGACCACCAAATCCTGAGAAAGCCTAGAGTTCGAGCCCGCCGGTTTCGGGTTCCCGGGTCTTCGCTTCCTCGCCCTCGGGCGGCGGCGGGCGGAGGCGCTTCAGGATGATGTCGCCCTCGGGCGTCACCCGGGGGGCCTCGAACATCGGCATCTGCTCGACCAGCCGGCGGATGCCGTCGAGGAGGCGCCGCGCGCCCTCGCGCATGATGTCGGGCGGGCTCGGCGGAGCCAGCTGCTCAGCGAGCGCCGGCTGGGCGCCGAGGAAAAGGGTCAGGAGCAGAACGGGAACACGGGTCATGGCGGAGTTTCCTTCCGCCTATACCTCGCGCAGCATTGGGGCAGCTTTTTGGCCGAGTGCATGCCACGTGCCGACCAACCCGAGAAGGACGGTCAGCACCACCGAGAGCGACGCCGAGCCCGCGACGGCCGTCAGCGAGAAGACGAAGTCGCTCCTCATGGCGAAGACCAGGATCGCCCAACCGGCGATCGTGCCGGCGACCGCGGCGATCGAGGCGATGACCAGGCCGAGCAGGCCGAACTCCAGCAGATAGGCCCCCAAGACCTCGATCCGCCGGGCACCCAGGACCTTGAGCACGACCGCGTCCTTGACCCGGCGGCGATGCCCGGCGGCGACCGCGCCGGCGAGCACGAGCGTGCCGGCCGCCAGGGTGAGCGCCGCGGTCACCCTGACCGCAAACGCGATGCCCTCGAGAATGCGGTTGGCGGCATCCAACGCATCCTTGACCCTGACCGCCGAGACGTTGGGAAAGGCCTTGCCGACCGCTGCCAGCAGGCGGCCTTCCTCGGCCGGCGTCGCCAGATGCACGGTCGCGAGATGGGTCTGCGGCGCGCGGTCGAGGATGCCGGGCGCAAAGATGAAGGTGAAGTTCATCGCCAGCGTGCCCCAGTCGATCTCGCGCAGAGACGCGATTTCCGCCTCAACCACGCGACCGAGGACGTTGAGGCCGATGCGGTCGCCGAGGCCGATCCCGAGTCCGCGGGCGATGTTGGCGTCGATCGAGACCAGGGGCGGTCCGGCATAGTCGGCCGGCCACCATTTGCCTTCGACGATCCGCGCATTGGCCGGCGGCAGCTTCGCGTAGGAGAAGCCGCGGTCGCCCTGCAGCGCCCAGGCCGCGCCCGGCGCCACCTGCACCTGATCGGCGGGCACGCCGTTCACGCTGGCGACACGACCCCGGATCATCGGGGTCCGCAAGAGATCGCTGGCGCCGGGCGTGGTCGCAATCAGCCGGTCGAAGGCCTCCGCCTGGTCCGGCTGGATGTCGATGAAAAAGAAGGTCGGCGCCCGCTCCGGAATGCGCTCGTTCACCTGGCGGTCGAGATTGCGCTCGATCAGCGCGACGGCGACGAGCACGGTCAGGCCGAGACCGAGAGACAGCGCCAGCGCGCCCATCGGCGAACCCGGTCGCGTCAGGTTGGCGAGCGCCAGCCTGAGCAGCGGCCGGCTCGGCCGCCCGGCCCGGCGGGCGAGATAGGCGATGCCCGTCGCGGTGCCATGGAAGACCAGGACCGAGCCCATAGCCCCCAGGATGAACCAGAGCGCAAGCCACCGGTCCTGTGCGGTCGCCACCATCAGAAGGCTGAGCGCGAGAAAGGCCGCAGCCGTGCCGGCGATCGGACCCCAGCCGGGAAATCGCTGCGGCGGCGCGATCTGGGCACGGAACAGATCGCCCGGCGACACCTGCGAAGCCCGCGCCAGCGGTATCAACGCGAAGGCGAGCGTGGTGAAGAGACCGCAGGCGGCGGCGACCACCAGTGGCCCGGGATAGAGCCCGAGCCGCGCCTGGATCGGCAGGACCGAGGCGAGCGCCTTGCCGAAGATCACCGGTGCCACCGCCCCGAGAAGGAGGCCGAGCAGGATGCCGCCGACCGCCATCGTCACCACCAGGATCAGATAGGTCGTGAAGGCCAGCCGGGCCGGCGCGCCCAGCGCCTTCAGGGTGGCGATCGCCGTCAGCTTGCCGTCGAGATAGCTGCGGACCGCATTGCCAACACCGACGCCGCCGACCAGCAGCGCGGTCAATCCCACCAGCGTCAGGTACTGGCCGATGCGTTCGAGGAAGCGCCGGAGCCCCGGAGCCGCCTCGTCGAAGGCGCGGATGCGCCAGCCCGCCTGCGGCTGCCGGCTCGCCGACGCCTCGCGGAGCGAAGCGACTGTCGTTCCGGGTTGCAGCACGAGCCGGTATTGGTGGCGGACCAGGCTGCCGGGAAGCAGCAGGCCGGTCGCGCGCAACGTCTCGGCCGAGACCAGGACGCGAGGGCCGAAGGTAAAGGCTCCGGTCGCCTTGTCCGGCTCGCGCGCGAGGATCGCCCGGACCTCCAGCTTGGTGTCGCCGACGGACAGCGTGTCGCCGACCGCGAGTCCGAGCCGGGCCGCGAGCGTCGGCTCGACCGCAGAGCCCCGCCCGGCGATCGCTTGCGCAAGCGTGATGTCCGGCTCGAACGCAAGGGTGCCGACCAGAGGATAGGCGGTGTCGACCGCCTTCAGCTCGACCAGCGTCCGGTCGTCTCCGCCAAGCTTCTCCGCCATGGCCCTCAGCTCGGCGACATGCGAAAGAGTGCCGAAACCAGCCAGAAAGTCGCGCTCGGCGGCAGTGGCCTCCCGCTGCACCAATGAGATCTCGACGTCGCCGCCGAGAATCGCGCGGGCGTCGCTGGCCAGACCCGCCATCAGCGAGGCCGTCACCGAGCCGACGGCGGCGATGGCGCCGACGCCGAGCGCAAGACAGGCGAGGAACAGCCGGAAGCCCTTGAGGCCGCCGCGCAGCTCGCGGCGGACGAGACGGAGCGCGAGCATCAGGCGTCGACGCCGACGCCGTCGGCGACGACCTTGCCGTCGGCGAGGCGGATGATGCGGTCGGCACGCGCGGCGAGCTCGGGGTCGTGGGTGATCAGCATCAGGGTCGAGCCGGTCGCGCGCCGACGTTCGAACAGGAGCTCGATGATCTGGTGGCCGGTGTCGCCGTCCAGATTCCCGGTCGGCTCGTCGGCGAGGATCAGGGACGGCTTGGCGACGACCGCGCGGGCGATGGCGACGCGCTGCTGCTCGCCGCCGGAGAGCTGGTCCGGATAGTGCTCCAGGCGGTGACCGAGACCGACGGCAGACAGCGCCTCGGCCGCGTGCTCGAAGGCATCGTCGCGGCCAGCCAACTCCATCGGCATGGCGACGTTCTCCAGCGCCGTCATCGTCGGCACCAGGCGGAAGCTCTGAAAAACGATGCCGACATGCTTGCGCCTAAGCAGCGCGAGACCATCTTCATCCAGTGCCGAGAGATCGTTCCCCGCAAGCGTGATGCGACCAGCGCTGACCCTTTCGAGGCCGGCGACCACCATCATCAGCGTCGACTTGCCGGCGCCCGACGGCCCGACCACCGCAACCGCTTCGCCGCGGTCGAGGACGAGGTCGATGCCGCGCAGGATGTTGACGGGTCCGACCGTGCTCGGCAGGCTGACATGCACGTCCGCAAGCTCGAGCAGAACAGGATCGGTGGAGGCATCGGTCATCGGGCGTGTTCCGGGAGACGTGGCGTGCGGGTGAATGCGGCCGATGGGCCGGGTACCGGATTGAAAGGTGGTCCCTTGCAGAGGATTGTCAACGTGTCGAAGGCCGTGCTCGCGGCCTTGTGCCTGCTTCTTGGGCAGTCCCTCGTCAGCGAGGCTCGGGCAGCGCCGGCCCGCGTGCTCGTGCTTGGCGACAGCCTGACCGCGGGCTTTGGCCTGCCGGTCACCGAGTCCCTCCCCTCCCAGCTCGAAGCGGTGCTGAAGGGCCAGGGCCTGGACGTCGTCATCCTCAATGGCGGCGTCTCCGGCGACACCACCGCGGGTGGGCTTTCCCGCGTCGACTGGGCGCTCGCCGACAACCCCGGCTTTGCCCTGGTGGCGCTCGGCGCCAACGACGCACTGCGCGGCCTCGACACCGAAAAGGCGTTCCAGAACCTCGACGCGATCATCGGAAAGCTCAGGGCGAAGGGGATCAAGGTGATGATCCTCGGCATGCTGGCGCCGCCCAATCTCGGCCGCGACTACGGAGAGCGCTTCGCCGCGATCTTCCCGAAGCTCGCCGAGAAGTACGGCGTGCCGCTCTATCCCTTCCTGCTCGACGGCGTCGCGCTCGATCCGAATCTGAACCAGCGCGACGGCATTCATCCGAATGCGGAGGGCGTGCGTATCATCGTCGGGCGCCTGGCGCCGCTGGTGAGGCAGCTGCTGGAGTCTCCCGGGTGACCGCCTTCGTCGCCGCCCACGCTGCGGCCGACGACGCCGACGAGGCGGTCGCCCAGGTCCTGGCCGGGCTTTCGTCGATGCCGCCGGGCGCAAATCTGGGTTTCGTCTACGCCACCGACAGCTTCGCGGCCGAACTGCCCTCCCTGGTCGGGCGGCTCCGCGAGGCGACGGGGATCGCCGAGTGGGTCGGCACCGTCGGCCTCGGCGTCACCGCCACCTCGGCAGGGTACTTCGATCGCCCGGCGCTTTCGGTCATGGCCGCGGCGCTGCCGGAAGCCTCGTTCCGGGTCTTCTCCGGTCTCGAGCGCGGCATCGAGGCGTTCATGCGCATGCACGGCGCCTGGATCGCCGACAAACAGCCGAGCTTCGGTGTCCTCCATGCCGATCCGCGCAACCCGAAGGCCCCGGAACTGGTCGCCCGACTGGCCGACGAGGTCCCCTGCTATCTCGTCGGTGGCCTGACCTCCTCGCGGAGCCGCCATGCCCAGGTCGCCGGCATTGGCCCCGGCGCGGCGGAGGGCGGGCTTTCCGGCGTGCTCTTCGCCGGCTCCCTCGCCGTCGCCTGCGGCCTCTCCCAGGGCTGCTCGCCGATCGGCCCCTCCCGCGCCGTCACCGAATCCGAAGGCAACGTCATCAAGACGATCGACGGCCGGCAGGCGGTCGAGGTGCTGAGGGAGGATCTGGAGGCTTCGGGCCAGCGCCCTGGCCAGGCCCTTCATGTCGCGCTCTCGATCCCGGGCTCCGACACCGGCGACTACCTGGTCCGCAACCTCCTCGGCGTCGACCCCGAGCGGGGCTGGATCGGCATCGGCGACATGGTGAATCGGGGCGACCGGGTCATGTTCTGCCGCCGCGACCCCAAGAGCGCCGGCGAGGATCTGCAGCGGATGCTGGCGCGGCTCAAGGCGCGGCGAAACGCCACGCCGGCGGCCGGCCTCTACTTCTCCTGCGTCGCCCGCGGCCCCCATCTCTTCGAGAGCGAGGCGACCGAGGCCCGGATGATCGCCGAGACCCTCGGCACCTTCCCGCTGACGGGCTTCTTCGGCAATGGCGAGATCTCTTCGAGCCGCCTCTACGGCTACACCGGAGTTCTTGCTTTGTTCGAGTAAATCCGGCGCCTGAAAAGTCTTGCCCGGCGTTTACATCCCCCATCCCCCCTGCTAGAAACCGGCCGCCGGTGGCGGACGGGTCGCCTTCCGGGACCGGGGTTTCGCGCCCCCCGGCCAAATGGGGTCTCATCGCATGAAGGTCATGACGGGCAATAGCAATCGGCCGCTGGCCGAGGCGATCTGCGCGTATCTGAACCTGCCGCTCGTCAAGGCCTCGGTGAAGCGCTTCAACGACCAGGAAGTGTTCGTCGAGATCCACGAGAACATCCGCGGCGAGGACATGTTCATCGTGCAGCCGACCTCGTACCCGGCGAACGATCACCTGATGGAGCTGCTGGTCGCGATCGACGCGCTTCGCCGCAGCTCGGCCCGCCGCATCACCGCGGTCATGCCCTACTACGGCTATGCCCGCCAGGACCGGAAATCGGGATCGCGCACGCCGATCTCCGCCAAGCTGGTCGCCAACCTGATCACCACCGCCGGCGCCGACCGGGTGCTGACCATCGATCTCCATGCCGGCCAGATCCAAGGTTTCTTCGACATCCCGGTCGACAACCTGTTCTCGATTCCAGAATTCGTGAAGGACATCCGCGACCGCTACGACGGCGAGGAGCTGGTGGTGGTGTCGCCGGACGTCGGCGGCGTCGCCCGCGCCCGCGCCGTCGCCAAGCGGCTCGAATGCGATCTGGCGATCATCGACAAGCGGCGCGAGCGTGCCGGCATCTCCGAAGTGATGAACGTCATCGGTCACGTCAAAGGCCAGCGCTGCCTCCTCATCGACGACCTCGTCGACTCCGGTGGCACGCTCTGCAACGCTGCCGAGGCCCTGATGGCCGATGGCGCGACCGGCGTCGCCGCCTACTGCACCCATGGCGTGCTCTCCGGCCAGGCCGTCGACCGCGTCGGGCGCTCGCCGCTGGAGGAGCTGGTCATCACCGACTCCATCGCCGCGACCGAGGCCGTTCGCGGCTCCCGCAACATCCGCCAGCTGCCGATCGCCCATCTGGTCGCCGAGGCGATGCGGCGGATCAGCGAGGAGCGTTCGGTTTCGAGCCTTTTCGACTAGACTTCATCCCGAGATTCCGGTGCCGGCACCCCTGGAGGCCGGACCGGATGTTCCAGGGCCATCACGGCCCGTTCGTTCTAAGGAGTAGACGTGACATGGCTGAAATCATGACGATCGCCGCCGAGCGGCGTGACCGGGCCGGAAAGGGGGCCGCCCGGGCAACCCGTCGTACAGATCGGGTTCCCGGAGTCATCTACGGCGACAAGCAAGCCCCCGTGCTGATCAGCGTCGAGAAGCGCTTGCTCGAGCGCATCGCCAGCAACGAGAGCTTCTTCGCCAGGCTGGCGACCGTGACCGTCGACGGCGCGAGCCACCGCGTGCTGCCGCGCGAGGTGCAGCTCGACCCGGTGACCGACCGGCCGATCCATTGCGACTTCCTGCGCGTCGGCCCGAAGACCCGCATTACCGTCGCGGTGCCGATCCACTTCGAGAACGAAGCGGCCTCGCCCGGCCTCAAGCGCGGCGGCGTGCTCAACGTCGTCCGCCATGCGGTCGAGGTCTACTGCCTCGCCGACTCGATCCCCGAGGTGTTCACCTTCGACCTCACCGGCCTCGACATCGGCGACTCGATCCACATCAGCCACGTGAAGCTGCCGGAAGGCGTGAGGCCGACCATCGATCGCGACTTCACCATCGCCTCGGTCGCCGCCCCGACGGTCTTCGTCGAGGAGACGCCGGTCGTTGCCGCCGCCGCCGAAGGCGAGGCTGCCGCTGCCGGAGCGGCCGCTCCGGGCGCGGCTCCTGCCGCCGGTGCGGCGCCTGCCGCCGGCGACAAGAAGCCCGAGAAGAAGTAAAGACCGGCCGTCATGTGGCTCTTCGCCGGTCTGGGCAACCCCAGGCCGGGAGACGCCGGCAACCGCCACAACATCGGTTTCATGGCGGCAGACCGAATCCACGACCGTCACGGCTTCCAGCCGTGGCGGTCGCGTTTTCGCGGCCTCGCGGCCGATGGAGCCCTAGCCGGCGAGAAGGTGCTGCTATTGAAGCCACTGACCTACATGAATCTCTCCGGCGAGTCCGTCGGCGAGGCCCAGCGCTTCTTCAAGATCCCGTCCGCCCAGGTGGTCGTCTTCTATGACGAGATCGACCTCGCGCCCGGCCGCGTCCGGGTGAAGCGCGACGGCGGCTCGGGCGGCCACAACGGCATCCGTTCGATCGCCGCGTCGATCGAGCCCGACTTCTGGCGCGTCCGCCTTGGCGTCGGCCATCCCGGGCACAAGGACCTGGTCCATGCCTGGGTGCTGAACGACTTCATCAAGGCCGACCGCGAATGGCTGGACAAGCTGCTGGACGTGGTCGCGGCCGAGGCGCCGCTGCTGATCGAAGGCCGCGACGGCGAGTTCATGAACCGCTGCGCCAAGGCCCTTTTCCCGCCGCGGCCGAAGCCGCCCAAGGCGCCCCCTCCCCCCAAGATCGAGCCAGAGACCTGACATGGGCTTCAACTGCGGCATCGTCGGCTTGCCCAATGTCGGCAAGTCGACGCTCTTCAACGCGCTGACGGAGACGGCCGCCGCCGCCGCGGCCAACTATCCGTTCTGCACGATCGAGCCGAATGTCGGCCGCGTGCCGGTGCCGGATCCGCGCCTCGACGTGATGGCGAAGCTGGCGAAGTCTCAGAAGATCGTGCCGACGGTGCTTGAGTTCGTCGACATCGCCGGCCTGGTGCGCGGCGCCTCCAAGGGCGAGGGCCTCGGCAACCAGTTCCTCGGCAACATCCGCGAAGTCGATGCCATCGTCCATGTGCTGCGCTGCTTCGAATCCTCCGACATCACCCATGTCGAAGGCTCGGTCGATCCGATCCGCGACGCCGACACCGTCGAGACCGAGCTGATGCTCTCCGACCTCGACAGCCTGGAGCGCCGGGTCAATGCCGACCAGAAGAAGGCCCGCGGCGGGGAGAAGGACGCGAAGGAGCGGCTGGTGGTGTCCGAACGTGCGCTGGAAGCGCTCCGCGCCGGCAAGCCGGCACGGACGATCGAGGCCTCCGCCGAGGAGCGGAAGGTCCTGAAGGGGCTGCAGCTCATCACCTCCAAGCCCGTGCTCTACGTCGCCAATGTCGAAGAGGCCGCGGCCGCAAACGGCAATGCCGTCTCCGCCAGGGTCGCCGCCAAGGCGAAGGCGGAAGGCGCGGCCTTCGTCGTCATCTCCGCCGCGATCGAGGCCGAGGTGGCGCAGCTTTCCGATCCGGAAGAGCGGAAGGTTTTCCTGGCCGATCTCGGACTCAAGGAGACCGGCCTGGCGCGCGTCATCCGCGCCGGCTACGGACTGCTCGACTTGGTGACGTTCTTCACCGTCGGGCCAAAGGAGGCCCATGCCTGGACCGTCCGCAACGGCGCCAAGGCGCCGGAGGCGGCCGGCGTGATCCATACCGACTTCGAGCGCGGCTTCATCCGCTCGGAGACCATCGCCTATGACGACTTCGTGGCATTCGGCGGCGAGCAGGGGGCCAAGGACGCCGGCAAGATGCGGGTCGAGGGCGCCGACTACGTGGTGAAGGACGGCGACGTGCTGCACTTCCGCTTCAACGTCTAAGGCCAGAACGCGAAGGCGACGGACGCCAGCAGCAAGACGGCGAAGGCAACATTGACCGCCCGGCTCGTCGCCGGATCGCGGAAGAAGCGGGTGAGCCCCGATCCCAGCAGCAGCCAGGCGAGGTTGCCGATCGCCATGATCGCGATCAGGACCGCGACCTTCAGCGCGACATCGATGCCCGCACGCTCCGAAAGGACGAAGCCGGAGAACAGCGCCGCCATCGCCGCATAGGCCTTGGGATTGCCGACCCCAAGGAAGATGCCGGCGAGGAACGACGGCCTTCTCTCCGATCCGGCGTCGCTGCCGAGCGGCGGCGCCGTGGCGATCGCCCAGGCGAGATAGATCATGTAGCCGACCGCGAGAAGCCTGACCCCCGGCCCGATGACCGGCTGCGCCAGGATCAACCCGGCGAGGCCGGCCGCGGTGACCAGCAGCACGGCCAGCACCCCGGCGATGATGCCCGCGACCAGCGGCAGGCCGCGCCGGACACCGAATGCGGCACCGGCCGCGGCCAAGCTGAGGACGGCGGGGCCCGGGCTGCCGGTGAGCGCGAATCCCGCAAGCACGAAGCCGGAAGGTCGACCGTCATCGCCATGTCGAGCCTCGCGGCACAGTCGGGGTTTTGATATCGATAGGCATGGGCTCGACGATGAAACGGAAGCCTGCGGCGGGTCTTGAACGTTCGTGCGGACCGGGGACGCGCGACTGGATCCGGATCGGCACCTCGCGCCCGGGCTTCGAGCGGCTGGAGGCGAGCTTCGCCGGCCACGCCTTCGCGGCCCATCGCCACGACACCTATGCGATCGGCATCACGGACAAAGGCGTCCAGTCGTTCGGATACCGCGGCACCGAAGCGCATAGCCTGCCCGGCCAGGCCTTCGTGCTGCACCCGGACGAGCTGCACGACGGCCATGCTGGCACCGAGACCGGGTTCCGCTATCGCATCCTCTACATCGAGCCGCGGCTGATCCAGGAAGCGCTGGGCGCGCCGCATGGGCCGCTGCCCTTCGTGCGCGGCGCGGTGACCAGCGATGCACGGCTGCACGAAGCGATCCTGTCGGCGGTGGAAGACGCGGACGTCCCGGTCGACGATCTGCAGCTCGACCAGATCTTGGCGCAGCTCGCCGAAGCGTTGGCGGCGCATGATCCATCGGCGCGGCCGGCAGGCACCCGTGCCTTCGACCTGCGGGCGGTGAGGATTGCGCACGAGTATCTCGATGCGCATCTCCTGGCGCCCGTGTCATCGGCCAGGCTCGAGCGCGTCACCGGCCTGTCCCGCTTCGCCCTCGCCCGCCATTTCCGTGCCGGCTTCGGCACCAGTCCGTATCGCTATGTCGTCATGCGCCGCCTCGACCGAGCCCGACGGATGATCCAGACCGGCGCCCCACTGGCCGCCGCCGCGTCCGAAAGCGGCTTT
Organism: Rhizobium sp. Q54; assembly: GCA_945871425.1. GTDB lineage: Bacteria > Pseudomonadota > Alphaproteobacteria > SHVZ01 > SHVZ01 > SHVZ01. The sequence goes on from CAMBVS010000052.1 coordinate 13,291, forward strand.
GCCGACCAGGCGCACATGACCCGGCATTTCAAGAAGACCTATGGCATACCGCCGGGACGCTGGATCGGGATGCTGTCATAAGCCAGCCTCCCGCCTCCCCCACCGTCCCGCTGATCGTCGCCGGCTTCGCCGTGGCGATCTGGGGACTGACGCCGGTCGCGACCAAGGTGGCGGTCACCGCCGTCGATCCGCTGCTGGTCGGCATCCTCCGCATGAGCCTCGCCGGCGCGATCGCCTGGCCGGCGATCCTGCTGCTCAGGCTGGCACCGCCGAAAACTCGGCCGCTGCAGCTGCTCCTCGCCATCTCGTGTCTCTGCGGGATGATCGCCTTCCCGCTGATGTTCACCGTCGGCCAGCGCCTGACCGCCGCCTCTCACGGCGCGCTGATCCTGGCCGCCCAGCCGATCTTCACCGGCCTCGTCGCCGCCGTGGTCGAGCGGCGCGTGCCATCCCGCGCCTGGTGGCTGGGATCGGCGGTCGCGCTCTCGGGCGAGATCGCGCTCATCTCCGGCCGGTCGGCGGAGAGCGGCGAGGCTACGCTTCTCGGCGACTCCGTCATCCTCGTTGCCGGCTTCATCGCCTCGGCTGGCTACGTCGCCGGCGGCCGGCTGCAGCAGTCGGGATACAAGGCGCTGCCGGCGACGCTGTGGTCGGTCGCCATCGCCAGCCTGGTGCTGGCGCCGACGCTTCTCTTCCTGACCACCATCGACGCCCTCGGAGAGATCCCGGCCCTGCCCTGGTTCGCGCTGCTGCAGCTGGCACTCGGGTCCAGCCTCATCGCCTATGTCGCCTGGTACTGGTCGCTCGGTGTCGGCGGCATCGGGCGTGTCGGCCTCATGCAGTTCTTCCAGACGCCGGTTGGCGTCGCCGCCGCCCTCATCCTCCTTGGCGAGCCGCTGACGATCCCCCTCGTCATCTCTGCTGTCGCCATCCTTGCCGGCGTCTTCATCGCCCAGAGGTGGTGACCGCTCCTCCGTTCCATCGACCTCCGCTATAGTCCGCGGCCTCGGCGACCGAATTTCGGGAGATCAGCATGGCGGAGACGATCAAGCTCACGGCGTCGGACGGGCACAGCTTCGATGCCTATGTGGCGCAGCCCTCGGGCATGGCCCGGGGCGGCCTCGTGGTCATCCAGGAGATCTTCGGCGTCAACCAGCACATGCGGAAGGTGGCCGACGGCTTCGCCGCCGACGGCTACATGTGCGTGACGCCCGCCCTCTTCGACCGGACCAGGCGCGGGGTCGAGCTCGGTTACGGCCCCGCCGACATCCCGGCGGGCCGCGACCTCCGCCAGACGCTCAAGCTCGACGACGTGCTGCTCGACCTGAAGGCCGCGGTCGACGTGGCGAGATCGGCCGGCAAGGTCGGCGCAGTTGGGTATTGCTGGGGCGGCTCGCTCGCCTTCGTCTGCGCGACGCGCCTCGGCGTCAACGCCGCGGTCGGTTACTACGGCGGCGCCATCGTGCCGCACAAGGACGAGACGCCCGGCTGCCCGACCATGCTGCATTTCGGCGAGCGCGACAAAGGCATCCCGCTGACCGACGTCGAGATCATCCGTAAGGCCCGGCCCGACGTGACCATCCACATCTATCCGGCCGATCACGGCTTCAACTGCGACGAGCGCGGCAGCTGGGAGCCGGTCTCGGCCAGGATCGCGCGCGAGCGCACTCTGGAGCTGTTCCGGAAAAACGTCGGCTGATGGACTGAGAGGGGGCGCCGCGCCCCCAACCTCACCCCGGAGGCTATTCCGCCGCGGCCGCCGCCTGCACGCCCTTGTCCTTGAGCAGGCCCTGCAATTCGCCGGTCTCGGCCATCTCGCGGACGATGTCGCAGCCGCCGACGAACTCGCCCTTGACGTAGAGCTGGGGGATGGTCGGCCAGCTGGCGAACTGCTTGATGCCGTCGCGGAGCTCGGGGTCGGTGAGCACGTTGACGCCCTTGAACTTGACGCCGAGGGTGGTCAGCACCTGGACGACGGCGGCGGAGAAGCCGCATTGCGGGAACACCGGCGTGCCCTTCATGTAGAGGACGACGTCGTTGTCCTTGATGTCCTGGCGGATGCGCGTGAAGACGGTGGGGTCGCTCATGTCCGGTTCCTTCAGGAGGCGGGGGTGGAGGTCTGCAGCGCCAGGGCGTGCAGCTCGCCGCCCATGCGGCCCTTGAGGGCCTGGTAGACCATCTGGTGCTGCTGGACGCGGGTTTTGCCGGCGAACTGGGCGGAGACCACATGGGCGGCGTAGTGGTCGCCGTCGCCCCTCAGATCCTCGATCGACACGGTCGCGTCCGGGATCGCCTCCCGGATCAGCCGCTCGATCGTGCCCGCATCCATCGCCATCGCCCGTTACCCTAGCTCATATAGCCCGGCAGCCATCCCTCGTGGATGCCGCGCAGCTCGTCCAAGGATATGGCACCGGACCCCGCCAGCGTCAACGAATCGGCCTCGGTCGTGCCCACGACCCGGGCCGGCACGCCGGCGGCCGTAGCTGCGGCCAGGATGGGCTCGGCCGAGGCCGCGGCGACGAGGTAGCGGGCCTGATCCTCGCCGAACCACCAGCCCGCGGCTGGAATGCCGGCCGGCGAAGCGTCCAGGCGGGCGCCCACGCCTCCGGCCAGCGCCATCTCGGCAACCGCGACCAGGAGGCCGCCATCGGAGAGGTCATGGCAGGCCAAGACCTTGCCCTCGCGGATCAGTCGGCGGACCAGGTCGCCGTTCCGCCTCTCGGCGGCGAGGTCGACCGGCGGCGGCGCGCCCTCCTCCCAGCCGGCGATGTCGCGGAGGTAGATCGAGGCGCCGAGCCAGCCCTTGGTCTCGCCCAGCAGGACCAGTGCCTGGCCGGGCTGGCGAAGGCCGATACCGACCGTCTTGGTGTATTCGTCGAGGAGGCCGACGCCGCCGACGACCGGGGTCGGCATGATCGCCTGGCCGTTGGTCTCGTTGTAGAGCGAGACGTTACCGGAGATGACCGGATAGTCGAGGGCGCGGCAGGCCTCGCTCATGCCTTCGACGCATCCGACGATCTGCCCCATGATCTCCGGCCGCTCGGGATTGCCGAAGTTGAGGTTGTCGGTGATGGCGATCGGCTCGGCCCCGACCGCAGTCAGGTTGCGCCAGGTCTCGGCCACCGCCTGCATGCCGCCGGTCTTGGGATCGGCGACGCAGTAGCGCGGCGTGCAGTCGACCACCATCGCCAGCGCTTTCCGGGTGTCACGGACGCGCACCACCGCGGCATCCCCGCCCGGCGTCTGGATGGTGTCGTTGCCGACCAGATGATCGTACTGGTCCCAGATCCAGCGCTTCGACGCCTGGTCGGGCGTCCCCATCAGCCTCTTCAGGGCATGGACCGGATCGACGACCTTTACGTTGGCCGCTTTGATCTCGACCCGCTTCGGCGAGGCGACATAGGGGCGACGGTAGAGTGGCGCCTGGTCGACCAGCGGTGCAACCGGGATGTCGATCTCGACCACGCCGTTCTTGGAGACGACGAGATGCCCGGTCTCGGTCACCACGCCGATGTCGGCGCAGTCGAGCTCCCATTTGGCGAAGATGCGCTCGGCGATGGTCTCGGCACCCGGCTTGACCACCAGCAGCATGCGCTCCTGGCTTTCCGAGAGCATGATCTCGTAGGCGGTCATGCCGGTCTCGCGCACCGGCACGCGATCGAGATCGAGCTCAATACCGAGGCCGCCGCGGGCTGCCATCTCGACCGACGACGAGGTGAGGCCGGCGGCCCCCATGTCCTGGATTGCGACGATCGCGTCCTCCGCCATCAGCTCGAGGCAAGCCTCCAGCAGCAGCTTCTCGGTGAAGGGATCGCCGACCTGGACGGTCGGGCGCTTGGCCTCGGATTCCTCGGTGAACTCGGCCGACGCCATGGTGGCGCCATGGATGCCGTCGCGGCCGGTCTTGGCGCCTACATAGAGGACGCGGTTGCCGGGGCCGCGGGCGGCGGCCTTGAAGATGCGGTCGGCCCTGGCGAGACCGACGGTCATGGCGTTGACCAGGATGTTGCCGTTGTAGGACGGATGGAAATTGGTCTCGCCGGCGACCGTGGGCACGCCGATGCAGTTGCCGTAGCCGCCGATGCCGGCGACGACGCCCGAGACCAGATGCTTGGTCTTCGGATGCGAGGGATCGCCGAAGCGCAGCGCGTTCAGGTTGGCGATCGGACGCGCGCCCATGGTGAAGACGTCGCGGAGGATGCCGCCGACGCCGGTCGCCGCCCCCTGGTAGGGCTCGATGAAGCTCGGGTGGTTGTGGCTCTCGATCTTGAAGACCGCCGCCAGGCCGTCGCCGATGTCGACGGCGCCGGCGTTCTCGCCCGGGCCCTGCAGCACCTTCGGGCCCGAGACCGGGAAGGTCTTGAGCCAGACGCGCGAGGACTTGTAGGAGCAGTGCTCGCTCCACATGACCGAGAAAATGCCGAGCTCTGCCAACGTCGGCTCGCGGTCCATGATCTTGAGGAGGAGCGCGTACTCGTCCGCGGTGAGGCCGTGCTCCTTGACGACCGCATCGGTGATCTTGGCGTTGGGGATCATCAGTGGAGCGCGTCGACCAGGCTCTTGAACATGCCGAAGCCGTCCATGCCGCCGGCATCGGGATCGGTCGCATCCTCCGGATGCGGCATCAGCCCCAGAACCGTCTTCGTCTCGTTGAAGATTCCGGCGATCGCGTGGATCGAGCCGTTGGGATTGGTCGCCGGATCGGTCCGCCCGTCCGCCGTCACGTAGCGGAAGGCGACGAGGCCGCGATCCTCCATATGCTTCAGCGTCTCCGGATCGGCGGTGTAGTTGCCGTCGGCATGGGCGACAGGGACGCGGATCACCTGACCCTTCTCATAGGCGTTGGTGAACAGCGACTGGCTCTCCTCGACGCGGAGATGCACCTGCCGGCAGACGAATTTGAGCGATGCGTTCCGCATCAGGGCACCCGGCAGCAGCCCCGCTTCGGTCAGGATCTGGAAGCCGTTGCAGACGCCGAGCACCGGTACGCCCTGGGCGGCCTTCCGCTTCAGCTCCTTCATCGCCGGCGAATGCGCGGCCATGGCGCCGGCGCGGAGGTAGTCGCCATAGGAGAAACCGCCAGGAAGCACGATCAGGTCGCAATCCGGGATCTCGGCCTCGCCGTGCCAGACCACGACCGGCTTCTTCCCCGACGCACGTTCCAGCGCCATTACGATGTCGCGCTCGCGGTTGGAGCCTGGGAAGCTGACGACCGCCGCCCTCATGAGCCGATCTCCACCCGGTAGGACTCGATCACGGTGTTGGCGAGCAGCTTCTCGCACATCGCCTTGACCTGGGCCTCGGCCTTGGCGCGGTCGGTTTCGGCCAGGTCGAGCTCGAGGAACTTGCCCATGCGGACGGAGGTGACGCCGGCGAAGCCGAGGCCCGAAAGGGCGTGACCGATGGCCTGGCCCTGGGGATCGAGGACGCCCGGCTTCAGCGTGACGTGGACGGTCGCCTTCATGGCTCTCCTTCGACGACGAGGGGGCGCGAACGCCCCCAGTTGAACGCGCGTATCAAATCCTACTCAGGTCAGCACGCCGAGACGGCGCGCCACCTCCTGATAGGCTTCCTTGACGTTGCCGAGATCCTGGCGGAAGCGGTCCTTATCGAGCTTCTCGTTGGTGCGGACGTCCCAGAGCCGGCAATTGTCGGGGCTGATCTCGTCCGCCAGCACGATCCGCATCTCGTCGTTCTCGGTATAGAGCCGGCCGAACTCCAGCTTGAAGTCGACCAGCTTGAGCCCGACGCCGAGCAGCAATCCCACCAGGAAGTCGTTGACCCGGAGGCCCAGCGACAGCATGTCGTCGAGGTCCTGGGTCGTCGCCCAGCCGAAGGCGGTGATGTGCTCTTCGGAGACCATCGGGTCGCCGAGCTCGTCGGACTTGTAATAATACTCGACGATCGAGCGCGGCAGCGGCGTGCCCTCCTCGATCTTGAAGCGCTTGGCGATCGAGCCGGCGGCGTGATTCCTGATCACCACCTCGATCGGGATGATCTCGACCTCGCGCACGACCTGTTCCCGCATGTTGAGCCGGCGCACGAAATGCGTCGGCACGCCGATCTCCGCCAGCTTGGTCATCAGGTATTCGGAGATGCGGTTGTTCAGCACCCCCTTGCCTTCGATGACGCCGCGCTTCTGGTTGTTGAAGGCGGTGGCGTCGTCCTTGAAGTACTGGATCAGGGTGCCGGGCTCGGGCCCTTCGTAGAGGATCTTGGCCTTGCCCTCGTAGATGCGCCTGCGTCGAGCCATGTGGCAAATCCATCCGACGGCTTGAGGTGGAGGTATAGCAGCCAGGGGCCGCCTAAACAACGAACGGGTCAGGCGTGAAAGGCGACGATGGTCCCCGTTGCCTCTTCCATCGGCACCAGGAGCGATCCCCCCGGCCCCGGCCTGGGATCGACACCGGTCGATTCGAGCGCGGCCTTGCACCGCTTGAGGTCGTCGACACGGACGGACATGCCAACAAGGCAGGGCAGAGGCCGTCCGGGCCTGGCCCTGACACCGGGATAGATGGTGTCGAGAGCCCCCGGTGTCACCACCTCGATGCGCTCGCGGCCGGTTTCGACCGTCCGGCCTCGAATCGCCTCCGGCCCGAAGACCCGGCCGAAGGCGTCCAGGACCGGCTTGGGGTCGGCCGCAGCCACGACGAATCCGGAGGTTGCGACGGCACCGTTCGGGTGCTCGAGCCAGGCCGGCTCGCGCACCTCCTTCTCCGAGAGATGGCAGCAGACGAAGCTGCGGAAGCCCGGGATGGTGCCGTCCGGCAGGTCGACGATGTCGAAGGCGAGCCTCGCATCGGACCCGTCCCGCTCCAGTACCCGTTCCAGCCGGGTCGGCCCGGTCGGCTTCAACCCGGCCGCCGCGAGATCTCGGGCCGCCGCGACGCCCGAGGACGCCCCGAAGGCGAGCCCGATCAGGCCGGGACCATGCGACAGGTGGGCGTCGAGGTTGGACGTGGGCAGCGCCGGATCGACGACGCCGATCAGCTCGATGTAGCCCTCCCGCAGCATCAGGCAGTAGTTGCCGCTGCCGCGATTGAGGTGACGCCCCCGCGGCGTCGGGGTGAAGCCGAGGCGCGCCCAGGTACGCTTGGCCATCTCCAGGTCGCGGACCACGACCTGGACGTGATCGACGCCGAAGAGAGCGCTCACCGCCTCAGCACCCTGCCTGCCACCGCGTCGAGCTTCTCCATCAGTTCCGGATCGCGCGCATTCGGATGAGTGATCAGCGCATGGTCGAGGGCGGTCTGGCAGCCGTGCCGGCACGGTCCGGCGTGGTCCTTCAGCTTGGGCGCGGCGGCGCGGACCAGGGCGCGGGCGTGGTCGGCGTTGGCGACCAGCACCTTCACCACCTGCTCGACGGTGACGTGGTCGTGGTCCGGGTGCCAGCAGTCGTAGTCGGTGACCATCGCCACGGTGGCGAAGCACATCTCCGCCTCGCGGGCGAGCTTGGCCTCCGGCATGTTGGTCATGCCGATCACGCTGCAGCCCCAGCTGCGGTAGAGATTCGATTCGGCCACGGTCGAAAACTGCGGGCCTTCCATGACGAGATAGGTGCCGCCCCGCACGATCTTGAGGCCGAGATCCTGGCCGGCGGCGAGCAGATTATCGCCCAGGCGCGCGCACACCGGGTGACCGAGAGCAACATGGGCCACGCATCCCGACGAGAAGAAGCTCTTCGGCCTGGCGAAGGTACGGTCGATGAACTGGTCGACGATGACGAAGGTGCCGGGCGGCAGCTCCTGCTTCAGCGAGCCGACCGCCGAGACCGAGATGACGTCGGTACAGCCGACCCGTTTCAGCGCGTCGAGGTTGGCCCGGTAGTTGATGTCGGACGGGCTGTGGCGATGGCCGCGATCGTGCCGGGGCAGGAACACGAGCGGCTGCCCGTTCAGCTTGCCGAACATCAGCTCGCCCGAGGGGCGGCCCCAGGGCGTGTCCACGGTCCGCCATACGACGTCGGTCAGGCCGGGAATGTCGTAGACGCCGCTGCCGCCGATGATGCCGACCAGGGTCATGATGTCTCTCCCCTGAAAACGATGGGGGCCGCGTCGAGGCGGCCCCCATTCTCGATACCGGTCAAAGGACGACCGGGATCAGTGGATGCCCGCCCACACCTTGCGCTTCGCCGCATACAGGATGCCGGTCAACACGATCAGGAACAGCAGGACCTTGAGGCCCATCTGCTTGCGGGCCTCGAGCTCCGGCTCGGCGGCCCAGGCGAGGAAGGTGGTGACGTCGCGCGCCTGCTGCTCGATCGTCGCCTTGGTGGCGTCCTGGTAGGTGACGCCATCGGCGTTGAGCGGCGGCGGCATGGCGATCTGCCGACCGGGGAAATAGGCGTTGTAGGACATCCCGTCCGCGATCTTCACGTCGGCCGGGGCGGTGCCGTAGCCGGTAAGCAGCGCGTAGATGTAGTTGGCGCCGCCGACCCGCGCCTTCACCACCAGCGACAGGTCGACCGGATAGGCGCCGTTGTTGGCCGAGCGCGCGGCGTTCTCGTTGGGGAAGGGCCGGGCGAACTTGTCGGACGGGCGTCCGGCCCGCTCGAACATCTCGCCGGCATCGTTGGGGCCGTCCATCACCTTGGCCTGGGCGGCGATCGCCTTGACGTCGTCCTCCTGGTATCCGATCCCGCGGAGATGGCGGTAGGAGAGCAGGTTGACGGCGTGGCAGGCGGCGCAGACCTCCTTGTAGACCTGGAAGCCGCGCTGCTGGGCTGCCCGGTCGAAGGTGCCGAACATGCCGGAGAAGCTCCAGTGCTGCGCCGGCGGCTTGGTGCTCTCGGCTGCCTCGGCGGCGGTGCCGAAAGCGAGCAGCAGCAGGGCGGCGGAAATCAGTCGGCGCATCTCAGGCTTTCCCTTCCGCAGGCTTGAGCACGGGTGCGGAGATCGACTGCGGCAACGGCAGCGGCCGTTCGATCAGCCCCAGCACCGGCAGCAGGATCAGGAAGTGGAAGAAGTAGTAGAAGGTGGCAACCTGCCCGACGATGACGAACCAGCCCTCCGGCGGGTTGGCGCCGACATATCCCAGCACGAAGCAGTCGACCACCAGCACCCAGAAGAACTTCCGGAAGGTGGGGCGGAACTTGGCGCTGCGGACCCTCGCGGTGTCGAGCCAGGGGACGATGAAGAGCACCAGGATCGAACCGAACATCGCGATGACGCCGAGCAGCTTGTCCGGGATGGCGCGGAGGATGGCGTAGTAGGGCAGGAAGTACCATTCCGGCACGATGTGCGGCGGCGTCACCAGCGGGTTCGCCGGGATGTAGTTGTCGGGTTCGCCGAACAGGTTCGGCGCGAAGAAGACGACCCCGGCGAAGAGGATCAGGAAGATGCCGAGGCCGAAGGCGTCCTTCGCCGTGTAGTAGGGGTGGAACGGAATCGAGTCCTGCGGGCCCTTGACGTCGATGCCGAGCGGGTTGCTGGAGCCGAAGCGATGCAGCGCCACGAGGTGCAGCACGACCGCGCCGACAATGGCGAACGGCAGCAGATAGTGCAGCGCGAAGAAGCGGTTGAGCGTCGGATTGTCGACCGAGAAGCCGCCCCAGAGCCAGGTGACGACGCTGTCGCCGATGAGCGGAATGGCCGAGAACAGGTTGGTAATGACCGTCGCCCCCCAGAAGCTCATCTGCCCCCAGGGCAGCACGTAGCCCATGAAGGCGGTTGCCATCATCAAGAGCAGGATGACGACGCCGAGGATCCACAGGAGCTCGCGCGGCGCCTTGTAGGAGCCGTAGTAGAGGCCGCGGAAGATGTGGATGTAGATGATGATGAAGAAGGCCGACCCGCCGTTCATGTGCATGTAGCGCACCAGCCAGCCATAGTTCACGTCGCGCATGATCCGCTCGACGGACTCGAAGGCGAAAGCCGTGTGGGGCGTGTAGTGCATGGCCAGGAAGACGCCGGTCAAAATCATCAGGACCAGCACGATCCCGGCGAGCGACCCGAAGTTCCACCAGTAGGACAGGTTCTTCGGCGTCGGATACTCGTGCAGCTCGTGATGCATGAAGCTGAACACCGGCAAGCGGTGGTCGATCCAGCGCACGAGCGCGTTGTTGAAGGCAGGCGCAGCCATGGCTTCTGGTCCTAGCCGATGCGGATGGTCGTGTCGTCGAGGAAGGCGTACGGCGGCACGGCGAGGTTATTCGGCGCCGGTCCCTTCCGGATGCGTCCGGAGGTGTCGTAGTGCGAGCCGTGGCAGGGGCAGAACCAGCCGCCGTAGTCGCCGCGCGGATCGGCGGTCTTCTGGCCCAGCGGCACGCAGCCGAGATGGGTGCAGACCCCGACCAGGACCAGCCATTCCGGCTTCTTGACGCGCGCGGCGTCGGTCTCAGGGTCCGGAAGGTCGGTCAGCTTCACGGCGGCGGCGGTATCGACCTCGGCCTTGGTGCGGCGGCGGACGAAGACCGGCTTGCCGCGCCAGGTGACGGTGATCGCCATACCCTCCAGCACCGGCTTCAGGTCGACCTCGGTGGTCGAGAGCGCCAGCACGTCGGCGGAGGGGTTCATGAAGGAGATGAACGGCCAGGCGACCGCGGCAGCGCCGACCGCGCTCATGCCCATGGCCGCCAAGTAAATGAAATCGCGGCGGGTCTCGCCTTCGGCGTGACCCTTCGTCGCCGTCGCTGCCTCTGCCATTCACACCCCCGGAAGGCGATCGGAAATCTTGCTTTGGATCTCGGGTGCGAACCTAACCCGAGCGCCGGGACCCGTGCTTGCGACACTATGACGCAAGATCGTTACCCCACCGATCCCGAGGCGCGTATAGAGCATTTTGAAGGGCTTGCAAAGACAAGCGGCGGCGCGTTTTTGTCGCAGCATGCGCCTTGCCCTCTTCCAGCCCGACATTCCCCAGAACGCCGGCGCCCTTCTCCGGCTCGGGGCCTGCCTCGGGATCCCGCTCGACCTGATCGAGCCGGCCGGGTTCCTCATCGACGACCGCAAGCTCGCCCGCGCTGCGCTCGACTACGCAGCCGCCGCCGAGTTGACCCGGTATTCCTCCTGGGAGCGCTACCGGGCGGATCGGCCCCCCGGGCGGCTGGTCCTGCTGACCACCCGGGCCAGCACCTCCCATCTCGACTTCATCTTCCAGGCGGACGACGCCCTGCTGCTCGGGCGGGAATCGGCAGGCGTTCCCGACGACGTCCGGCGGGTCTGCGACGGCGAGATCCGGGTGCCGATGCGCCCGGGGCTGCGCTCGCTCAACGTCGCCCTTGCGGCGGCGCTGGTTCTGGGCGAGGCCTTGCGCCAGACCAAAGGCTTCCCGGAGGCGGCGTGAGCGAGGAACATAAGGCGAGGGCGAAAGCTTGGTTCGAGGAGCTGCGCGACCGCCTCTGCGCCGCCTTCGAAGCGATCGAGGACGAGCATGACGGCCCCGGGCGCGACCTCCTCCCCGGCCGTTTCGAGCGCAAGGCCTGGCAGCGGCCGGGCGGCGGCGGCGGCGTCATGTCGATGATGAAGGGCCGGGTCTTCGAGAAGGTCGGCGTCAACGTCTCGACCGTCGAGGGCGAGTTCCAGCCGGAATTCGCCAAGTCGATCCCCGGCGCCGCCGATGACCCGCGGTTCTGGGCGTCGGGCGTGTCGCTGGTCGCCCATATGCGCTCGCCCCTGGTGCCGGCGGCCCACATGAACACCCGCCACATCGTCACCACCAAGGCCTGGTTCGGCGGCGGCGCCGACATGACCCCGACGTTCCCGGACGAGGCCGATACCGCCGCCTTCCACGGGGCGCTCAAAGCCGCCTGCGACCGTCACGACCCCGGCCACTATCCGCGCTTCAAGGACTGGTGCGACCGCTATTTCCACCTGCCCCACCGGGGGGAGGCGCGCGGCGTCGGCGGCATCTTCTTCGACAATCTGGAGGCCGACTTCGAGCGCGACTTCGCCTTCACCCGCGACGCCGGACTGGCCTTCCTCGAGGTCTTTCCGGCTCTGGTGCGCCGGCACATGAACCGGCCATGGACGGACGACCAGCGCCGCCAGCTGCTGATCAAGCGCGGGCGCTACGTCGAGTTCAACCTGCTCTACGACCGGGGAACGCTGTTCGGGCTCAAGACCGGGGGCAACACCGAGGCGATCTTGATGTCGCTGCCGCCAGAGGTCGCCTGGCCCTGAAAAAGCGACGCCCCCGCTTTCGAGCAGAAAGCGAGGGCGGACGCCGACTTCCGAGGACGCCGGTGACGCTAGGCCGAGGTGTCGACGACCTGGCCACGGCCGCCGCTTGGAGCGGCAGCCGTCGAAGCGATCTGCTTGGCATTTTCAGCGGCCTGAAGGACGACTTGCGCCTGGGTCGCCTGGGACTTCTGAGCGGCCTTGAGGCCGATGATCCCAAGAGACGTGAGCTCGCCCGACGAACCAATTGCGGAGGGCATGGGTTCTCCTTCCCAGTGGCTGCGGTTCTGCAACCGCTCTCGGTCTACCATAGGCCCGAGAGGTAAAGAAACTCTTACCCGCGTTAACGACGGCCCGCTGTGATCTAGATCACTTGGATTTGAGCTAAAATTCTCAAGAGAGCTTTTCGGCGATGAACCGGGGCGGGTGGAAAGCGCCGGCATGAACGTCCGGCGAGTAGTATTTCGTTGCAATATTCAACTTACCGAAACGCTCGCGCAGGATCTCCACCTTGGTCTGGCGCAGCGCCTTGTCGTCGGTCGCCCATCCCAGCGCCATCAGCCCGCCGTAGTAGGTGGGGATCGCCGCCACATAGGCGTAGGCGTCGGCGAAGATCTTCTTCAGCCGGCCGTTGACCATCACCAGCTCTTCGGGCTGCAGGAACGGCACACCGTCCTGGACGCAGAGGATGCCTCCCGGCGCCAGGGCGCGCTTGCAGTCGCGGTAGAAGCTGTCCGTGAACAGCACCTCGCCCGGCCCCTGGGGGTCGGTCGAATCGACGACGATGACGTCGAAGCGCTCGGCGGTCTCGGCCATGTACTTGCAGCCGTCGGCAATCACCAGGTCGAGGCGCTTGTCGTCGAAGGCGCCGCCGGAGACGCTCGGCATGTACTTGGTGCAGAGATCGACCACGGCCCGGTCGATCTCGACCATGACCACGCGCTCGACCGGATGCTTCAGGACCTCGCGCGCGATTCCGCCGTCGCCGCCGCCGACCACCAGCACGCGCTTGGCGCGGCCATGGGCCGTCAGCGGCACGTGGGTCAGCATCTCGTGATAGACGTACTCGTCGCCCTCGGTCACCTGGATGACGCCGTCGAGCGCCAGCACGCGGCCGAGCACCGGGGTCTCGAAGATGATGAGATCCTGGTGTTCGGTCTTTTCGCGGAAGACGACTTTGGTGACCTGGAAGCGTTGCCCGATGTTCGGATAGAGGGTTTCGTTGAACCACTCCATCAGACCATGCCTCGTTTCTGGTCTCCGAGCGTCACATGGGTCGGCTTGAAGGCGTCCTTCAGGATCGGGATCGCCTTGTGCGGCTTGGCGTCGCCGCACATGAACAGGTCGAGCGCGGCATAGCCCCGCTCCGGCCAAGTGTGGATCGAGATGTGCGACTCCGCCAGCACCGCCACCCCGGAGATTCCGCCCGACGGCAGGAACCGGTGCAGATGGATGTGCAGCAAAGTCGCCCCGGAGACCTCGATGGCCTTCCGGAACGCACGCTCGATCAGCGCCTCGTCGTCGAGGCCGGTGCAGCCCCAAAGATCGAGGATCAGATGGGTGCCCGCGAAGGTCAGCCCATCCTGGGTAACGAAGTGGTCGAGTTGTTCGGCAGTTTGCGAACTTGCGACCGAAAGGCGGTTCTTGGTCTCGGTCGCCCGGCTGTTCGGCAATGCCTCGCTGGCCTGGGTCCCCGAGTCCATCCCCACTTTGGCAAGAGCGATGGATTTGGCCATCGGACCCTCCAAACTAAGAGTGGACCCTAGGAAAACGAGGGCGGT
>CAMBVS010000053.1 GCA_945871425.1 Rhizobium sp. Q54
ACGCGCTGGGAAATCAGGAAACTCAAGATTGAGGTGTTCCTTGCCTATCGACGGGCCAACCAGCTGCACTGGGACTCTCTGCTGTAGAAAAAGATCTCTGCGGTAGAGAAGGAGTTGGATCCCGGTTCCATTCGGCTGGTGTGGCGGAGAGAGCGGGATTCGAACCCTCGGTACGGTTTCCCGTACACACGCTTTCCAAGCGTGCGCCTTAAGCCACTCGGCCACCTCTCCGGATGGCGCGGAACCTAGCGAAGACCCCCGTGGGACGCAACCTGTCTGGTGGGGTCGGGCCACAGCCATTCGAGGCCTCCGCCGGCCACGCTGGAGCCGGCCTGCGGGTACCGCCCAAGGCCGTCTGCGAGGAGCGCCTTCGGTGCTATGATGGTACCTATGCGAACCCTGGTCCGACTCCTCGGCTGGATTCTGATGGGCGCCGCGGTGGCAACGCTGGCGATCGACGCCTGGGCCTGGCACGGCGGCGCCCGCAAGCTGACCGCGGCAGGGGAGCTCTGGTACCGGCTCGACCCCAACAGCCTCGGCCTGACCCAGGCGGTGACTCAGCGCTACCTCTTCCCCTGGCTGTGGGACCCGATCGCGGTCTGGATCCTGCTGCAGCCCGCCGCCGCCGTCCTCGGCGTGCTGGGCTTCCTGATCGCCTGGCTCGCCCGGCGCTAGGGACTCAGGAGAGTTTGCGGAAGGCGATCGTCACCTCGCCGACGGGGATGCCCCATTTGCGGAGGAAGGCTCGGTTGAGCACGACCTCGTCGTCGATCCGGAACATCCAGTCGCGGAACGCGATGCGCCAGGACGAACCGCCGACCTTGAGGTCGAGGTCGTAGTTCCAGGAGAAGCTGGCGCCGTCCTCGCGTCCGGCCGCGCCACCCGGCACGTCCGCCGCCTCGCCGCGGTAGCTCCCGTCCGCCTGGCGCCGCACCCGCCAAAGACGCTGCTGACGCTCGCCGTCGGAGAACAGGAACTGCTCGTCCAGCACGACGTCGTCGCCGTCCCGCCGGCCTTCGAGCTCGACCGTGAACTGGCGGACGGTGCCGCCGAATCGCGGCTCGACGATGCCCCAGGCCTTGAGGCGGCCGGTGAAATAGCCGGCGACGTCGAACTGCCGGGCCTTCCCGGCATCGGGGTCGGCGCTGAGGCCGGCGCAGCCGGTCAAACAAAGCAGCAGGCCGAGCAACGCGCGACGACGCATGGCTATCCTCCGTCCGGTGGGCGACCGCCGGACGGCCGGCGTCTTTCCTAAAGGGTCGCCCTGCTTACGCGGCGCCGCGCCGATCGGATCAGCCGTCTCCCATCTTAAGTGCGGCGATGAAGGCCGATTGCGGGATCTCGACCTTGCCGAACTGGCGCATGCGCTTCTTGCCCTCCTTCTGCTTGTCGAGGAGCTTGCGCTTGCGCGAGATGTCGCCGCCGTAGCACTTGGCCGTCACGTCCTTCCGGAGCGCGCTGACGGTCTCGCGCGCCACGATCCGCCCGCCGATCGCCGCCTGAATCGCGATCTTGAACAGCTGACGCGGGATCAGCTCCTTCAGCCGGCCGCACAGGGCACGGCCGCGAGACTCGGCCTGAGTCTGGTGCACGATCATAGATAGCGCGTCCACCGGCTCGGCATTGACCAGGATGGTCAGCCGGACCAGATCACCTTCCTCGTAGCCGTCGATCTGGTAGTCGAAGCTGGCATAGCCGCGGCTAATGCTTTTCAGACGGTCGTAGAAGTCGAAGACGACCTCGTTCAGCGGCAGGCGATAGACCGCCATGGCGCGGTTGCCGACATAGGTCAGGTCGATCTGCCGGCCGCGGCGCTCGGTGCAAAGCGTGAGGATCGATCCCAGATACTCGTCCGGCACGAAGATCGTCGCCTTGATCCACGGCTCCTCGATCGAGCGGATCCGCATCACGTCCGGCATGTCCGACGGGTTGTGCAGATCCTTGGTCGTGCCGTCGGTGAGGTTGATCCGGTAGACGACCGACGGCGCCGTGGTGATGAGGTCGAGGTCGAACTCGCGCTCAAGCCGCTCCTGGATGATCTCCAAGTGCAGCAATCCCAAGAAGCCGCAGCGGAAGCCGAAGCCGAGCGCGGTCGAGGTCTCGGGGTCGTAGTGGAAGCTGGCGTCGTTGAGCCGGAGCTTGCCCAGCGACTCGCGGAGATGCTCGTAGTCTGCAGCGTCCACCGGGAACAGCCCGCACCAGACCACGGGCACGCTGGGCTTGAAGCCCGGCAGCGCCTCCGGCGTCGGGTGGCGGTCGTCGGTGATGGTGTCGCCGACCTTGCAGTCGGCGACGGTCTTGATCGCCGCGGTGATGAAGCCGACCTCGCCCGGCCCGAGCTCGTCGACGGTCGCCATCTTCGGGGTGAAATAGCCGACGCGATCGACGTAGTGGGCAGCACCGGTCGCCATCATCCGGACCTTCATGCCCTTCTTGAGCACGCCGTCCTTGATGCGGACCAGGGTGACGACGCCGAGATAGGCGTCATACCAGGAGTCGATCAGAAGCGCCTTCAGCGACACCCCGGGAACGCCCTGCGGCGCCGGCAGGCGGGTGACGATCGCCTCGAGAACGTCGTCGATGCCGATGCCGGTCTTGGCCGAGATCAGCACGGCATCCGAGGCGTCGAGCCCGATCACGTCCTCGATCTGCTGCTTGATCCGCTCGGGCTCGGCCGCCGGCAGGTCGATCTTGTTGAGGACCGGGACGATCTCGTGGTTGGCGTCGATCGCCTGGTAGACGTTGGCCAGCGTCTGGGCCTCGACCCCCTGGCTGGCGTCGACCACCAGGATCGAGCCTTCGCAGGCCGCCAGCGAGCGCGAGACCTCGTAGGCGAAATCGACGTGACCGGGCGTGTCCATCAGGTTGAGCTGATAGGTCTTGCCGTCCTTCGCCTTGTAGGTGAGGCGGACGGTCTGGGCTTTGATGGTGATGCCGCGCTCGCGCTCGATATCCATCGAGTCGAGCATCTGCTCCTTCATGTCGCGATCGGCGACCGCGCCGCACTTCTGGATCAGACGATCGGCGAGCGTCGACTTGCCGTGGTCGATGTGGGCGATGATCGAGAAGTTGCGGATCAAGGACGTGTCGTGCATGGCGGCTCCGGCGGCGGCGGAACATAGGGGGGATCAGCCGGTAGCGCAACGCGCGCGCAGGGGCTTCGGATGCGGCCCGCGGGCGCGCCGGCAGCGCCGGCCCGGCCTTCGCTCGGCCGCATCAGGGGCGCTTTATAGCTGAAATCTCAGGCCAGTAGCAGATAGTCTCGATGGCTTGTCGGCAAGCCCCGCCGGAACCTGTAAGGACCCCTCATGAGAATCGCCGCCGTCGAGGTCCGCTGCTGCCGGCGCCCGGCCGACCGGTTCGTGCAGTCGAGCCTGCGGACCAGCGACTTCAAGGGCTTCGAGTTCCTGGTGGTCACGCTGCGCACCGACGACGGGCTTTCGGCCTCGATGTTCGGCTTCGCCGGGCGCTCGGCCGAGGGGGCCGGCAAGCTGATCGCCGACAGCCTCCGGCCGTTCCTGCTCGGGCGCGACCCCCGGGACCGCGAGAAGGCCTGGCACGACTTCCGGATGGCCGACCGCTGGTGGGGTCACCTGCCGATCTACGCCTATGGCCCCTTCGACACCTGCCTCTGGCTGCTCTCCGCCGAGGCCGCCGGCCAGCCTCTCTACAAGTATCTCGGCGCCTATCGCGACGCCGTCCCGGTCTATGCCAGCTCGATGATCCTGGCCGACCTGAAGCACCATGCCGACGAAGCGCTGGCGGCCAAGGCCCTGGGGCTCAAGGGCTACAAGCTGCACACGCCGGGGAAGAGCTTCGCCGACGACCTTCACGCCCATGCGCTGACCCGGGAGGCGGTCGGGCCGGACTTCACGTTGATGTCCGACCCGGTCTCCTGCTTCAACCTCGAGGAGGCGATCCGCTTCGGCCGGGGCCTGGAGCGGCTGGGATACTACTGGCTCGAGGAACCGATCTTCGACGAGGACATGCACTCGCTGCGGGAGCTCAGCCGCACCCTCGAGATTCCGGTGGTCGGCACCGAGGTGCTGGCCAAGCACCCCTACAGCGTCGCCGAATGCATCTCGACGCGGGTGGTCGACCGGGTGCGGGCCGATGTGTCCTGGACCGGCGGCGTCACCGGCGTGATGAAGACGGCGAGGCTGGCCGAGGCCTTCGGCGTCAACTGCGAGGTCCACACCTCGATCTTCCACCCGCTGGAGATCGTCAACCTGCACTGTTGCGCCGCAATCAGGAACTGCGACTTCTTCGAGCTGCTCTACCCGATCGAGGGCTTCGCCTTCGGTCTCAAGGCACCGCTGCCGATCGAAAACGGCATGGCCCGGCCGCCGGACAAACCGGGGCTCGGGGTCGAGCTCGACTGGGACGAGATCGACGCCTGCACCATCGCGATGGTGTGACCCTAGCTCAGCCCGGCCTTGAAGCGCTCGATCGCCTTGACCCATCGCGGATACCCGACGCGCCCGGCAATCACGCCGGCCGCCGCTGCAAGCTCTCGGGCCTTCACCATGGCGCTGTCGTCCCTGGCGACGGCTGCCTCGCTCAGCAACGCGAAGATCTCGCCGCAAGGCAGTCGCATCGCCCGCGCCTCGCTCAACGCCTCCGCATAGAGCCGGCCCGCTTCGACGCGCTCCCCGCGGGCGAGACGGATGTCGGCGACCGCAACGAGGGTGAGCGGCAGGTACGGGCGGAGGCGAAGGTGCCGACGGAGCGACAGCGAGCGCGCCGTCTCGGCGAGGGCGAGGGCGAGATCGCCCCGGCGCTGGTGGCCAAACGCGAGATGGCGCACGGCATAGGACAACGTCAGCTCCTCACCCATGCCTTCGGCTAGGTCCGCCGCCCGCCGGAACAATGAATCGGCCGCGTCGAGGCGGCCCAGGCGCTCCTCGATCAGTCCCTGATGGAAAATTACTGCCGCAAGGCCGGGCCGATCCGGCTCGAGCAGCCAGCGCGCCTTGTCGAACAGCGACGACGCCTCGGCGTAGGTTTCGGTCAGCCACATCATGTCGGCGTAGTAGTGAGCGAGGCCGGCGACGTCATGAGCCGCCGCCTCGCGTAGCGGGTCGCCCAGCCGACGCGCCTCTTCGGCGGCCGCAGCGCCGATGGCGATGGTCCGAGCGAAGCTGTTGTCCCCCTGGAAGTTGGCGACCGCCGAGATCCGGCCGACGACGAGCGCGGCATCGATTTTCGACGGCGACGGTCCCGGCGAGGCAGCGAGCGCATGCAGCCCCCTCTCGCCGAGCTCGACGGCGCGCCAGACCTCGCCGGCGGCAAACAGGTCACGCACCGCGTCGGCGACGGCGGCGGCAAGAGCGTCCGTCATGGTCCCTTCCTCGCCTCGAGCCACGCCGCCAACGGCTGCCAGACGTCGCGCTCGCAGCCGGCGCCGACGGTCATCGCGATATGCCCCTGGGGCGGCCGGATCACATCGGCGCCGCGGATCTGGCCGGCGAGCGCCAGCGCCGACTCCGGCGGGACGATCCGGTCCTTGGCGGGCACCAGGACCAACGTCGGCAGGTCCAGTCTCGACGGCTCGACCGGGCGTCCGGCGATGCGCCAGCGCCCGCGCGCCGGCGTATTGGCGACATACCAGCCGTTCAGGCATTCGCGAGCGACGTTGGAGACCAGTGGCACCCCGTCGTTCAACCAGTCCTCCAACTCGATGAAGTCGCGCGCCCGGCCGGAAGCCGGATCGAGGCGGGCGAAGCGCAGGAACTTGCGGATGACGAGGAAGGGATCGAGCCCGAAGAAGAGCGCCTGCAACACGTCGGTCGGCAACTCGCCCGCGATGTCCATCGTTAAGCCGAGGCCCGGAGTTGCCAGCGGCAGTGCCGCGTTTGCCGGCGGTTGGCCGGCATGGAAGTCCCAGGGCGTCGCCATCAGGACGAGGCCGCCGATGTCGAGCCGGCGCCGGGTGGCCAGCGCCACCCCAAGGTTGCCGCCCATGCAGTAGCCGAGGACGACCGGGGGGCGCTGGTCGAGCCTCCGAACGGCATCGAGCGACGCCTCCAGGCGTCCTGCGACATAGTCGGTCAGGGTGAAGTCGGCCTCGTCGCTCTCGGGCCGGCCCCAGTCGACCAGAAGCGGGCGGAAGCCCTGCCCGGCGAGCCAGCGCATCAGGCTGCGGCGTTCGGTCAGATCGAGGATGTAGGCGCGGTTGACCAGGGAGGGGATCACCAGCAGCGGCCGGCCGCCATCCGGCCGGTAGTCGAGAAGACGGGTGGTTCCTTCGCTCCAGGCGACGCGAGGTTCCGGCACCGAGCGGCGATGCGGATGCCGGCGATAGGCGAGAACGCCCTCTGCAAAGACCTGAAGCCGCCGGGCCTGGACCCGGCGGAGCGCGCGGTCGAGGTCAGCCGGCCTTGCGGCGGCGAGGCTTGGCCCGAGGGCGCGGGCGGCTTCCCTTGCCTCCGGCTTCCAGTCGAGCCAGCCGTTCCTCCAGAGCGCCAAGCCGGCGGACGAGCTCGACGAGGACAGCGCCAGCATCGCCAGGTGCAGGCCGAGCGGCCTCGGCCCCAGGCGCCTGGGCGGCGTTTCCGTTGCGGCCTGTTTCATGGCTCCTGCCCGCCGGCGCGCCGGCATCCGGGGCGACCGCGAAAGGGGCCGCGGCAAAGGATCCGCCGCCGAGGCCCCATAGCCCCAGCATGCGCCGCATCAAGCGGGCGAGTTCGGGATCGCCAGCCATCGCGCCCATCTGATCCTGCCAAAGATCGACGAAACGCTCGGCCAGCTGATCGAGATCGGCGGTTTCGGACATGATCCGCAAGTATAGCGGTTCCTCCTTCTGCGCCAAGCGCTTGCCGCGGTGCAGCATACGCGTCTCGGTATTTTAACGCCGCATCTGTTATGCTGGGATGTTTCGACAACCGCACGAGTCCGCTGCCCGCCATGGTCGACAAAGCCGAAGCCGCACCAGCGCAGTCGCAGCCGTCGCCGCCGGTCACGATCAAGAAGTACGCCAACCGCCGGCTGTACAATACCGCGACCTCGTCCTACGTCACCCTCGACCATCTCTGCCAGATGGTGAAGGACGACACGGACTTCGTCGTCTACGACGCCAAGACCGGCGAGGACATCACCCGCCAGGTGCTGACCCAGATCATCGTCGAGGAAGAAGGCAAGAGCGGCCAGAACCTGCTGCCCATCGGCTTCCTTCGTCAGCTGATCGGCTTCTACGGCGACAACATGCAGTTCGTCGTGCCCCGCTACCTCGACTACTCCATGCGCTGGTTCTCCTCGAACCAGGAGCAGGTGAGGAAATACATGTCGGACGCCTTCGGCGGCCTCTTCCCGTTCGGCCAGCTCGAGGAGATGGGCAAGCAGAACATGGCGATGTTCGAGCGCGCCATGAAGATGCTGATGCCCTTCGGCGGACAGGAGGGCGGTGACGTCCCCCCGCCACGCCCGGATGCCCCCCCCAAGCCTCCGGCGGCCCAGGATGCGGAGCTGACGGCGATGAAGTCCCAGCTGGAGCAGCTTCAGCGCCAGCTCGACCAGCTGACCCGGGTCAATCGCCCGAAGAGCTAGGGGATCCCGCCCAGGGCCGCGCCATCTCCGGCCGGCCGAACAGGTAGCCCTGGAGCTGGCCGACCCCTTCTTCCTTGAGAATGCGTGCCTCGTCGGCGGTCTCGACGAACTCCGCGACGGTAGCGAGGCCGAACCCCTTGGCAATGCCGACGAGCGCACGGACGAACAGCTGGTTGTCCGGGTTGGACGCGATGCCGGTGATGAAGGACCCGTCGATCTTGACCATGTCGACGCCAAGCCGCCGGAGTGCCCGGAACGAGGTGTTGCCGGCGCCGAAATCGTCGATCGCCACCTTGGCTCCGAGCTTGTGGAGAGCGTCGACGAAGCGCACGGTCTCTGCCGGATCGACAAGCGCCAGAGTCTCTGTGATCTCGACCATCAGGCGGCCGGCAACGTCCGTTTGACGGCTCAACCGCTCGACCGCCCGGTCGAGCCAGGAGCCGCGGCCGGCATTCACCGCCGAGACGTTGACGGCGAGCACGATCTGCGGATGGCGGACGAGCTCGCTCACCGCCAGATCCAGGACGACGAGGTCGAGCCGACGCATCAGCCCCATGGATTCGGCAGTCGCGATCATCGGCCCGGCGTTCAGCATGCCGCCGAAGTCGTCACCGATGCGCAGCAGCGCCTCGTAGTGCTGGACGGAGTGGTTGGCCGCGTCGACCACCGGCTGGAAGGCGAGATCGATGCGGTTGTTCGTCAGCGCGCGTTCGATCAGGTCGGCGACCGCGAGGTCGATCCGCTGGGCGCGCCGTTTCTCCCGGGACTCGCGATAGGGCTGAGCGGCGTCGCGGCCGCCGCGCTTGGCCTGGAACATGGCACTCTCGGCCTTGGCGACCGCATCCCGCGCGGAACGCGCCTGGACCGGGAGGGCCACCCAGCCGGCCGACACGGTAACGCGAAGGTCCCCGCCCGGCGTCTCGATCGGGCGGCCCTTCAGACTGAGAAGGACCCGTTCCGCCGTCTGCTCGGTCACCTCGGGGCTCGCCGAGTTGAGGGCGATGGCGAAACGGTCGCCGGCGATGCGGGCGATCTCGCCGGTATCGCCGACTTCCGCGATCAGGCGTCGCCCGACCTCCTCCAGCGCTGAATCGCCGCTGGGATAACCGAATACGTCGTTCACCATGCCGAGCTGATCGATGCCGACCACCACCAGGGCGCCGCTGCGCCCGCTGGCGATCATGGTCCGGAGCAGACGGTCGAGACGGTCCAGCAGCCGCCGCCGGTTGGGAAGCCCAGTCAGGTCGTCGCGATAGGCGAGGCGACGAAGCTTCGCCTCTTCGTTCTTGAACGGATCGATGGTGCGGAGGACGCCCGCCATCCGTGAGGGCTGGCCAGCGCCGCTCCGCTCCGCCGTCCCCCTATCGCTGACCCAGCGATAGCCGCCGATGCCGTCGCTCAACCGATAGACGCAGTCATACACCTCGCCCCGATCGAAGTGACGGGCGAGCGTCAGGAGGCGATCGCTCCGGTCATCCGGATGGATCTGAGCCCCGAATCCACGGCCGGAGGACGCCCTGCCGGCGGTTCCGACGCCAAGGACGGCGGCCACCGCCCCGGCCCAGCGGATCTGATCGCCAGCGAGATCCCAGTCATAGGCGAGATCGCCGGAAGCGACGAGCGCACGCAAAAGCGGGTCGAGAGTGTCCGTCTTGACGGTCATTGCCGAGAATCATTGTCCGAAGAAACCGGGCGAGCAAGCTGCACCCCCTCCTGAATAGAGTATTAGTAGTTAACAATCCGAAATTAAGGCGCACTTGCGGCATATCACCGGGGCGGCAGGCGGAACCGCTCGCCTCGACGGACGAGCGAGGAGCGGCACGCCGGCATGGTTATCGACGTGCGCGATCCCATCGACGTCGAGGTCTAGCCTCGCGTTAACCCCTTTCGGGTGAAGCGCTGCTAAGCTTCCAATCGGGATGGGGACCCTGCAGGAGGCAGGGTACGCATGGCGTCTTCGGTGTCGTCCGTCGCATTGGTCCCCGTCGCCTCTCTCACGGCGCGCTCGATGGCCCTGCGGCCAATCGAAGCCGGCGTCCCGACGGCGTTCGATGCAGATGCGCTTCGCCGCGGCCAGGCGCTTCAGGCAGAGACGGTTGGCAAAGCCCGGGCGGGCGACGCCGGCGAGACGAGCGAGGGCGCCAGCAGTCGGCAGTCGGCCTCGCAACCCGCGCCCAGCCGAACCACGCCGACCGGCAATGCAGCCTTCATCACCCAGCTCCTGGCGCAGGACCGGCCGGCCGAACGCCGGCGCACGCCGTTCGCCGACGCAGCCCTGGCTTACGGACGCTTCCGGAAGGAGCCGGTGGCCGGCTTCGTCCTCGATCTGCCGCAGCGCGTCGATATGAAGGTGTAGCGGCCTCAACCCGGCTCGGCGTCGAAGCCGTCGAGCAGCTCCGAGATCCGCGCCTCGTCCCACTGCTCCATGATCGCGCGCGCACGCTGGGTTGCCGCCAGCAGGCTCATGTGGCGGACGCGGCGCTTGACCCTCGGCAGCTTCGGCGGCGCCATCGACAGCTCGCGCACGCCGAGCCCGAGGAGGAGCGGGGTGTAACGCGGATCGCCGGCGATCTCGCCGCAGACCGAGACGGGGATATGGGCACGGAGCGCCGCCTCCACCGAGAACTGAAGCAGCCTGAGCACCGCCGGATGCAGCGGGTTGTAGAGGGTTGCCACCTGGTCGTCGGCGCGATCGATGGCCAGCGTGTACATGGTCAGGTCATTGGTGCCGATGGCGAAGAACTCGGCCGCCAGTGCCAAGGCGTCGGCCGAGAGCGCCGCGCCGGGAACCTCGATCATGACGCCGATCGGCGGCAAGGCGTCGCCGATGGTGACGCCCCTGCGTTTCAGGCGCCTCGCCACGTGCTCGGCCATCGTCCTTACCCGCCGCACCTCGCCGACGGTGGCCACCATCGGCAGAAGGATGCGGACGGGCCCGTGGACGGCGGCGCGAAGGATGGCGGCGAGCTGCGTCTCCAGCAGCTTCGGCTTGGCGAGCCCGAGACGCACGCCGCGAAGGCCCAGCGCCGGGTTGGTCGGCTCGCCGATCTCCGGCCCGAGCGCGCGGGCCAGCTTCTCGCCGCCGACGTCGAGGGTACGGATCGTCACCATCCGCCCGGCCATGCCTTCGACGATGGACCTCAGCGTCTCGTACTGCTCGTCCTCGTCGGGAAGGTCGTCGCGGTTCATGAACTGGAACTCGGTGCGCAGCAGGCCGATGCCGATCGCGCCGGATTCCAGCGCACCGGCGAGATCGCGCGGCAGCTCCAGGTTGGCGTGCAAGCCGATCACGTGGCCGTCGCGGGTGACCGAGGCGAGGCCCTTCAGGCCCGAAAGCTTCTGCTGCTCCTTGGTCCAGGCGGCCTGGCGCTTCTTGTAGCGGGCGAGCGTCGCCGCCCGCGGAGCGACCACGACCTGTCCCTCGGCGCCGTCGACGATCACCGTCTCGCCGCCCTTGATGGCACGGAGCACGCCCGGCGCACCGAGGACGGCCGGAAGCCCGAGCGAGCGGGCCATGATCGCCGTATGGCTCTCGGCGCCGCCGAGCGCGGTGACGATGCCGGCGATGCGCTTCGGATCGAGAAGCGCGGTGTCGGCCGGGCTCAGCTCCTCGGCGATGACGATGGTCCCCTCCGGCAGGCGGGAGAAGGCCTGGTAGGGCGTCTGTGTCAGCTGACGGATGACGCGCTCGCCGACGTCGCGCACGTCCGCCTGGCGTGCCGAGAGATAGGCGTCGTCGATCTGGGCGAATCCCTCGGTGATCTCGGCGATGACGGCACGCACCGCGGCCTCGGCATTCTGGTGCTGGCTCTCGATTCGCATGACCACGCCGCGGACCAAGCGCGAGCCGGCTAGCATCTGCGCGTGCGCGTCGAGGAGGTAGCCCAGCTCCTCGGCCGCGTCGGCCGACAACGCCTGGGATTTGGCCTTGAGCTTCGCCAGCTGCTTTTGGGCACGGGCGACGGCTTCAGCAAAACGGCGCTTCTCGGCGTCCACCTGGTCTGCGGCGATCTCGTATTCGGGCACGGCGACGACGCCCGCCTCGGAACGATGCGCGACGCCGATGGCGACGCCGGGCGCGACGCCCAGCCCCTCGAACGCCTGCTCGCCCATCTTGCGCGGGTGGCGGCGAGGTGCGCGGGGTTCACTCGTCTTCATCGAACCTCCGCTCGACCAGCGCACCCAGCGCCGCGACTGCCGCCTCGGCATCCGCTCCCGTCGCAGCGATGTCGATGGAGGCGCCGGGCACGCCCGCCAGCATCATCAGTCCCATGATCGAGCGGCCCGAGACCGCCTGGTCCCGCCTGGTCACCGTCACCTCGGCGGCGAAGGTCTCGGCAAGCTTGACGAAGCGCGCGGCGGCCCGGGCGTGCAGGCCCCGCTTGTTGCAGATGACGACGGTGCGCTGGGCGCCGACGCTCAACTGGCCTTCTCGCCCGCAAGCAGCTTCGAGGCGACGTTGATGTACTTGCGGCCGGCCTCCTGGGCGCAGACCACCGCTTCCTCCAGCGGAAGGCCGGCGCGCACCTTGGCCAGCTTGATCAGCATCGGCACGTTGACGCCCGCCACCACCTCGACCTTGCCCTTGTCCATGACCGAAATGGCGAGGTTGGACGGCGTTCCCCCGAACATGTCGGTGAGCAGGACCACCCCCTGGCCCTCGTCCACCTCGCGCATGCGCTCGAGGATCTCACGACGTCGTTGCTCCATGTCGTCCTCGGGTCCGATACAGACTGCGGCGATTCGCGTCTGGGCGCCGACGATGTGCTCCAAGGTGGCAATCAGCTCTATCGCGAGCCGACCATGCGTTACGAGGATCATGCCAATCATGTAACAGAGTCCGATACCGTCATCTTGTTTAAGGGGGCCGTCCTAGGCTGCCGGTCGATCGACGTCGCGGTGGATGATCTCCACCCGCTGGCCGCGGCCGCCGAGCCACGAGCCGAGACGCTCTGCCAGGAACACCGAGCGGTGCCGGCCGCCGGTGCAGCCGAAGGCGATGGTGAGATAGCTTTTCCCTTCGCGATAGAAGCGCGGAATCAGGCGCTCGAGCATCCCGGTGATCGAAGCGAAGAAGGGAGCGAAGTCGGGATCGGCGCCGACGAAGTCGGCGATGCGTTCGTCGCGGCCGTCGAGCGGCTTCAGCACGGGATCGTAGTGCGGGTTCTCGAGGAAGCGCACGTCGAAGACCAGATCGGCCTCGCGCGGCAGCCCGTGCCTGAACGAGAAGGAGGTGACGGTGACGGCGACGCCGCGGTCGGCCCCGAGCTGGAAGCGGCTCCAGAGGACACGCCTGAGGTCCGCGCCGACCAGAGCCGAGGTATCGAGAACCTCGTCGGCGCGCTCGCGCACCGGTAGCATCAAGGTCCGTTCCTTCTGGATCCCATCGGCGAGAGGCCGGTCGACCGCGATGGGGTGGCGCCGCCTGGTCTCGGTGAATCGGCGGACCAGGACCTCGGCGTCGCAATCGAGGAACAACAGACGGACGGCCAGATCGTTCCGGCGTTTCAATCGGTCGATCTCGGCCAGCAGCGGCTCAGCGGCGAAGTCGCGGCCGCGGACGTCGATGCCGACGGCAAGCGGCCGGCGATGGGCCGCGCTGGGCGCGAGCAGAGCCGGAAGCAGAGCGATCGGCAGGTTGTCGACGGCTTCATAGCCGATGTCCTCGAGCGCTTTCAGGCTGGACGAACGTCCCGCACCCGAAAGCCCGGTCACGAGGATCACCGGCTGCCGGTCACTCGCTTCGAAGCGGGCGCCGGCGGATGCCGTGACCGTGGTGGTGGCCATGGGGCGCGCATTATCGGACTACGCCTCCCCCCAGAGCAAGGTGCACCTTGGTAGGGGTCGATCCCTCGAAGGATGCAAGCCTTATCAAAGGGATAGAGATGCCGAGGAAGGTCTCGAAGACAGGTTCGGGCAATCGCTCGACCGCGCCGGAGGCCACCAGGCGGACCGTGAGGACCACCTCGGCTTCGGCAAGAAATGGCACCCGGCAGATGCCGAGCCCGCGCGCTTCGATCAAACCGGCGAGCGCCGGAGTGGGCGCTGCAACCAGATTTTCGCTGCGGCGCGAAAGAACCACCCGGTCGTCAGCGACCAGCGTCCAACCGGCACCGATCAGCCGGAGCGCCAGGTCGGACTTGCCGCTGCCGGAGGGGCCGAGCAGCAGCACGGCCCGGCCACCGAGGGCGACGGCGGTGGCATGCATCGTCGGCGCCGCCGCCTCGCTCACCGTCGGGGCAGCCGGACAACGAAGCGCGCACCGAGGACGCGGCCGGCGGCATCCCGGCGGTTCTCGGCGTGGATGGTTCCGTCATGGGCCTCGACGATCTGCTTGGAGATCGAGAGTCCGAGGCCCGAGTGGGTCCCGAAGCGCTCGCCCTTGGGCCGCTCGGTATAGAAGCGGTCGAAGATCGCCGAGAGCTTCGCCTCCGGAATCCCTTCCCCCTCGTCCTCGACCGTCGCCGTCACCCAATGGGCATCGCCCCGGCACGCCAGCGTCACCGTCCCGCCGGCCGGGCTGAACGAAAGCGCGTTGGCGATCAGGTTGCGGAAGACCTGGACCAGCCGATCCTCGATCCCGGGCACCGCGAGCCCGCGGTTGGGGCCGATGGCGAGCGTCAGGCGCACGCGGTCCTGGGCCTCGCTCGCCTCGCCCATGGCCTCGTGCATCTCGACCAGCGTGCCGAGCATGTGGCCGACATCCACCGTTCCGGGCTCGGCCCGGCTCAGCTCGGCATCGAGGCGCGAGGCGTTGGAGATGTCGCTGATCAGCCGATCGAGGCGTTGCACGTCCTCCAGCACGATCGCCATCAGCCGCTTCTGCTTCTCCGGATCGGTGAGGCGGCTGGCGGTCTCGACCGCGCTCCGGACCGAGGTCAGCGGGTTCTTGATCTCGTGGGCGACGTCGGCGGCGAAGCGCTCGATCGCATCCAGCCGGCTCGACAGTGCTTCGGTCATGTCGCGAAGCGAGACCGAGAGGTCGCCGATCTCGTCGCCGCGGTTCGAGAAGTCGGGAATCGCGTTCCGCCGGCGGTTTCCTGCACGCACCCGCTCTGCCGCCATCGCCAGCCGCCGGATCGGCCGGGCGATGGTTCCGGCAAGGTAGAGCGAGGCGAGAATGGTGACCAGGAGCGCGATGCCGAAGAAGCGCAGGATGTCGAAGCGCACCGACCTGACCGCCTCGTCGATCCAGCTCGTCTGGGTCGAGAGCATCAGGGCCCCCAGCACCTGCTTCAGCTTCTGAACCGGGACGGCGACGGAGATGACGAGGTCGCCGCTGGCCGCGAGCCGGACGACGCGGCCGACATCGCCGCGGAGGGCCGAGCGGGCCTCCTCGTAGTGCTCGGCCCGCTGGCGAGGCTGCTCCTCGTAAGGGGGCCAGCCATGCTGCTGGGGAAGCCGATCGAAGATCAGATCGTAGACAGCGTTGAGGGCAGCGTCGATCGGATCGGGCACGACCGGCGGCGCCAGCACCTCGACCTCGACGACGCCGCCCGGCCCCGACAGCACGCGGCTGTCGGCGATCATCTCGCCGCCCGGCGCGAAGACCCGGGCGCGGATCGGCGCCTGGGAGACGAGACGGCGAAGCAGAGCCTGGGTCGATTCGGTCGAGAGCTGCTCAAAGTCGGCCGCTCCGACGGTGATGGCGTTCTCACCGAGCGCGATCGCGATCAGGCCCGCCTGCATCTGTAGCGCATCGAGCTCGCTCTGCACCAGGCTTCGCTGGTAGCGGTCGAGATATGAGGCCCCGCCGAACAGCACCATCAGCGGCAGCATGTTGAGGGCGAGGATGCGAAGCGTAAGCGGCGAGAAGAAGCGGCGGTGCCGGCGGCGCTTGCGCGACGGCGCTGCCGCCTCGGCCTCTTTCGGCGCCGACGCGGTCACCGCCCCCCGCTCGGCCCCCGCGATCATGCGACGTCGCGATACCGATATCCGACGCCATAGAGCGTCTCGACCTGCTGGAAGTCGTCGTCGAGCGCCTTGAACTTCTTGCGCAGGCGCTTGATGTGGCTGTCGATGGTGCGATCGTCGACATAGACGGACTCGCCGTAGGCGGCGTCCATCAGCTGGTCGCGGCTCTTGACGTGTCCGGGCCGCACAGCGAGGGCCTTCAGGATCAGGAACTCGGTCACGGTCAGCGCCACCGGCTGGCCGTTCCAGGTGCATTGGTGGCGCTGCTGGTCGAGGATCAGGGGACCGCGCGCGAGCACCTGGTCCTGCGAGGTGTCCTTCTCGCCCTTCGCTTCCTTCCGCCTCAGCAGCGCGCGGATGCGCTCGATCAGCAGGCGCTGAGAGAAGGGTTTGCGGATGTAGTCGTCGGCGCCCATGCGGAGACCCAGAACCTCGTCGATCTCCTCGTCCTTGGAGGTGAGGAAGATGACCGGCAGGGAGGACGTCTTACGCAGGCGCTGGAGCAGCTCCATGCCGTCCATCCGCGGCATCTTGATGTCGAGCACCGCCAAGTCGACCGGGCGCTGGCTCAGCGCCTTGAGCGCGGCCTCGCCGTCCGAGTAGGTCTTGACGTCGAAGCCTTCGGCCTCGAGCGCCATCGAGATGGACGTCAGGATGTTCTGGTCGTCGTCGACGAGGGCGATCGTGTGGCGCACGGCTTTTGCTCTCCGGGGCGGATGATACTATTTCTGCCACGAATTCTGGGCAAGATTACGGCGCCCGCCAATAGTTGCGGCATCGCACCCCTGGTATAGGCTCTCTCCATGCTCCTCCGCATCCTCTACTTGATCCTTCTTTTCGCCGGATTCGAGGCCCGCGCCGCCGATATTTCCGTCGAGCAGCCCTGGGCCCGGGCGTCTCCCGGCCGGGCGCCGACCGGCGCCGCCTACCTGACCTTGGTGAATCGGGGCGCCGAGGCGGACCGCCTGGTCGGCGCGGCGACGGCAGTGGCCGCGAAGACCGAGCTGCACGACCACCAGCCGGCAGCGAACCAGCCGGCCGGGCACGCCGGCCATGTCATGGAGATGCGGCCGGTCGCCGAGATCCCGGTCAAGCCGGGAGAGACGGTGGTGCTGAAGCCCGGTGCGCTGCATGTGATGCTGATCGGCCTGAAGGCGCCGCTCAAGGAAGGCGAGCGCTTCTCGCTGACCCTTCGCTTTGCGAGGGCGGGCGAGGTCACGGTGGAGGTTCCCGTCGCCAAGGCAGGGGCCATGGGGCCGACGAAATGAGCGAAGCCGGCGCTGCGGCGCGCAGGCTCGTCCGCAACCAGGATCGCGCCAGCCTGGCGACCTCCCTCGCCGGCGATGGCACGGCCTATGCCTCGCTCGTTCTCTACGCCACGCTTGCCGACGCGACGCCGATCCTGCTGCTGTCGGCGCTGGCCGAGCACACCAAGAACCTGAAGGCCGACCCGCGCGCGTCGCTGCTGGTCGACGGCACCGCCGGTCTCGCCGATCCCCTGACGGGCGCCCGCGTCACCCTGGTCGGCCGGCTGGAGGAGGTGGGCGACGGCGCGGCCCAGGCCCGCTACCTTGCCCGCCACCCGTCGGCCGAGACCTATGTCGGCTTCGGCGACTTCCGCTTCTACGCGCTCCGCATGGCGCGCGCGCACCTCGTCGCCGGCTTCGGCCGCATCCATTGGATCGACGCCTCGGCGATCCTGGCGCCGCAGCCTCCGGCGCTGGTCGAGAGCGAGTCCGGCATCGTCGAGCATATGAACGAGGATCACTCGGAGGCGCTCGATCTCTACGCCACCCGCCTCCTCGGCCGGTCCGGCGCCGGCTGGCGGATGACCGGGATCGACGCCGAGGGCTGCGACCTCCGCCGCGAAGGCGAGGTAGCGCGGCTCGACTTCACGACGCGAATCGAAGATGCAGAGGCCGCTCGGCGTGAGCTGGTACGGCTGGTCAAGGACGCAAGAGGCAAGGAGAGAACATGACCCTCAAGAACAAGATCGCGCTGGTGACCGGCTCAACCAGCGGCATCGGCCTCGGCATCGCCCGCGCTCTCGCGAAGGAAGGTGCGTCGATCATGCTGAACGGCTTCGCCGACGTCGGCGCGGTCGAGGCGCTGAAGAAGGAGATCTCCGGCATTTCCGGCGGCAAGGTCGGATTTTCCGGCGCCGACCTGTCGAAGCCGGCGGAGATCGAGATGCTGATGGCCGACACCAGGAAGGCCGTCGGCGCGCCCGATATCCTGGTCAACAACGCCGGCATCCAGCACACGGCCTCGATCGAGGATTTCCCGGCCGACCGCTGGGACGCCGTGATCGCGATCAACCTGACGGCCGCCTTCCACACCACCCGTCTCGCGCTCAAGGACATGAAGGCCAGGAACTGGGGCCGGATCATCAACATCGCCTCGGCTCACGGCCTGGTCGCCTCGGTGCAGAAGGTCGCCTATGTGGCGGCCAAGCACGGGATCATCGGCATGACCAAGGTGACGGCGCTGGAAACCGCCGAGACCGGCGTCACCTGCAATGCCATCTGCCCCGGCTGGGTGCTGACGCCGCTGGTGCAGAAGCAGATCGACGCGTTGGCCGAACGCGAGAAGGTCTCCGCCGCCGAGGCCCGCATGCGACTTCTTGGCGAGAAGCAGCCGAGCAAGGAGTTCGTCACGCCCGAGCAGCTCGGCGGGCTCGCGGTTTTCCTCTGCTCGGATGCCGCTCAGCAGATCCGCGGCGCCTCGGTGACGGTCGACGGTGGCTGGACGGTGCAGTAGCGGCCGCTCAGGGGACGAGCGCCGCCACCTCGACCGTCAGCTTGCGGAGAAAGGCTTTGGCGAAGCGATGATTGCCGTCGGCGACGACGGTGAGCGCGCCGGGGCCGCCGATGACGTTGTCGGCGTACCAGTCGACAACCCTCGGCTCGACCGGCGTCACGATCGGCAGCCCGTTGATGGTGATGATCGGCGTTCACCTTCGCCACCTCGGCGCCGAGAAGGAAGATCCGGGCGGAGTAGAAGGCCCACATCAGTACGACGATAGGTGTGCCGGCCGCGCCAGAACGCTGACCACGCCGGTGGAGCCGATGTAGAGGGTGATCAGGAACTTCCCGAAGGCGAAGAGGGGGGAGGTGACGACCGCGGCGCCCTCCGGACCGATCAGGCTTGTGAATTCCTCGTGTATGGTCTGCTCGACCCTCGTCGAGTCCGAGACCAGACCCGCGGTGTCGATCATCAGGGGGAGCGTCGGGCCGAGCGAGAATGCCGTATAGAAGGCGATCGCAACCCCCATGCTCGGGTCAAGATCGTCGATCCAACGCCGGACTGCGGCGTTGAGCACCGCGTGGACAGGTTTCAGATGCCTGCCGGCCCGGACGAGAAACTGTGCCCTGCCGGCCATGGGCGATCCCGCTTGAGGCGGCGAATGACGCCCATGGGTAACACGGCTGAATCGACATTGGTTCCGGCTTCTGGAAGCTTTGCGCCCTGCCCGGGGGCAGGGGCAGCGCCGGCAAGGCCGAGAATGACAACCCGGAGTGAGCCGGATTTCGAAAATTCTGGCCAAGCGCATCGCCACCCTTGGCTTTCACGTGTCGGAGCGCCATGATCCTCGCGTCAAGGGGAGAGGAGGCGCCGCCAGAACGTCCGACTCGTGACGCGAGATTCGGGCCGAAGGAGTGCCGTGCGTGGTTGTTGAATTTGTTGGTGGATTCGTTCGTTGCGTCGCCATTTCTGCCCTGGCTTGGCTGGTAGGCGCTACCCCTGCCCTCGCCCAGGCGTCCCGCCCCTCCTCGACGTCGGCACGCCCCGCCCCGGCGCGCCCGGCCGCCCCGGCCAAGACCGGCGAATGCGCCCAGCTGCCCGGCGGCAGGGCCCCCGTCGAGAAGATCGCCGCGCTCGCCACCGCCCTCTCGCCGAGAGACCTCGATCACGTCTATTTCGGCAAGCCGCTGGCGGAGCTCAGCGACGACGACTTTCGGCTGATCGGCGAGCTGTCCCAGCGCTGCGGGGCCGGCGCCGGCATCCTTCCCGCCGACAAGCTCGAACGGTTCGAAGCCGTCATCCGCGAGGCCCAGCAAGTCCGCCGCGCCACCCTGGACCAGGTCAAGCGTCAGATGACGGATATCTCCGCTCTGCCGGTGGCGCGGGACAAGCTGCTTCGCCTGAACGGCCTTCAGGATAATCTGACGCTGCTGGAGCCCGGCCTAACGCGGGGCGACGTGCAGACCACGGCAACCTGGATCGCCCGCCAGATGCAGACGGTCTACGACGCCGCACCGAAGGTCCCGGACGCCACTGCCGTCGTCGAGCAGCGCCCAGCAGCGATGGTGGGGCCCCCAGCCGAAGTCGCGACCACCGGGCGACCGCGGAGCCGCAGCATCGACGTCGAATGACCCCGACGGGCGCCTTTCGCGATACGGCCGAGATCGTTTCGAACATTCCTCAGGATGCGTAATATCCGCCGGCCGCGTCAGGGGGACCGGAACGGATGCGACTGATCGACTTCTTCGACCGCGGCGTCGCGCTCGACCCGGAACGGCCGTGCCTCGTCGACAAGGCCCGCTCGATTTCCTACCGCGAGGTCCAGCAGCGCACGCATCGTATCGGCAACAAGCTGCGGGCCGCGAGCCTCGCCTACGAGGGCGTCGGCGCCGTGTTCAGCCCGAACGACGCCGATGCCTTCTCCTGCATCCTCGGCATCCTCCGCGCCGGAGGCGCCTGGATGCCGCTGAATGCCAGGAACTCGGTCGAGGACAACGCAGCCCAGCTACTCGACAACGAGTGCCGGTGGCTGTTCTACCACTCGAGCTTTGCCGCCGCGGTCGAAGAGTTCCGCGCCAAGGCCCCGACAATCAGGGGTTTCGTTTGCGTCGACCGACCGAATGCCGGCGATCCGTCGCTGGCTGAGTGGCTCGCGGATGCCGACGACACGCCCTGCTACGTGCCCGCGCATCCCCACGACATCGCCTGCATCTGGCCCTCCGGCGGGACGACCGGCCGGTCCAAAGGCGTGATGCTGATGCATTCGAACTTCGAAACGATGATCGCGAACTTCATCACCAGCATGCCGATGCGGAAGCCGCCGGTGCACCTCATCGCCGCGCCGATGACCCATGCGGCGGGCTGCATCTCCTTCCCGCTTCTGGCCCTCGGCGCCACCACCGTGCTGATCCCGACCGCCGACGCGCTGGAGGTGATGACCGCGATCCAGCGCTACAAGGTGACGACGCTGTTCCTGCCGCCGACCGTCATCTACATGATGCTCGGCCATCCGCGCGTGCGCGAGTTCGACTACTCCTCGCTGACGCATTTCATCTATGCGGCCGCGCCGATGTCGGCGATCAAGCTGAAGGAGGCGATCGAGATCTTCGGCCCGGTGATGGCGCAGACCTTCGGCCAGGCCGAAGCGCCGATGCTCTGCACCTTCCTGTCGCCCGAGGAGCACCTGGTGATCGGCGATCCCAGGCTCGAGAAGCGGCTGACGAGCTGCGGGCGGGCAACGATCTTCGCCGACGTCGCGATCATGGACGACGACGGCAACATCCTGCCGCCGAACGAGAAGGGCGAGATCGTCGTCCGCGGCAATCTCGTCATGAAGGGCTACTACAAGAACCCGAAGGCGACGGAAGAAGCGTCCCGCTTCGGCTGGCACCACACCGGCGACGTCGGCTTCAGGGATGAGGACGGCTACTTCTACATCGTCGACCGCAAGCGCGACATGATCATCTCCGGCGGCTTCAACATCTATCCGTCCGAGATCGAGCAGGTGATCTGGTCGCATCCCGCCGTCGAGGATTGCGCTGTCGTCGGTGTTCCCGATGACAAGTGGGGCGAGGCGGTCAAGGCGATCGTCCAGCTCAAGGCCGGCGCCGCGGCGACGCCGGAGGAGCTGTCGGCCTTCAGCCGCGAGCGCCTCGGCGGCATGAAGAACCCGAAATCCTTCGAGATCTGGGACCAGCTTCCCCGGAGCCCGGTCGGCAAGGTGCTGAAGCGCAACATCCGCGACCGCTTCTGGGCCGGCCGCGACCGCAACGTCTGACGGCAAGGGACGAACAATGGACCGGCTGAAGAACAAGGTGGCGCTGGTGTTCGGCGCCGGATCGATCGCGGCGGGCCTCGGCAACGGCAAGGCGACGTCGATCGCCTTCGCTCGCGAGGGCGCCGCCGTGGTCGCGGTCGACGTCAATCGGAAGGCCGCCGAGGAGACCAGGGACATCATCCGGAGCGAGGGCGGACGCTGCGAGGCGACCATGGCGGACGTCACCAGGGCGGCGGATGTCGAGGCGGCGGTCGCCTACACGATGAAGCTTCACGGACGCATCGACATCCTGCAGAACAATGTCGGCGTGGCGACGGTCGGCGGCCCGGTGGAGATGGACGAAGCCACCTGGGACAAGTCCATGCAGGTGAACCTCAAGGGCCTGTTCCTCGCCTGCAAGCACGTGCTGCCGATCATGGAGGCGCAGGGCTCGGGCTCGATCATCAACATCTCGTCGATCGCCAGCATCCGCTGGCTCGGCCACGCCTATATCTCCTACGCCACCTCGAAGGCTGGCGTGAACCAGTTCACCCAGGCGGTCGCGCTGCAATACGCCCGGAAGGGCATCCGCGCCAACGCTATCCTGCCGGGGATGATGGATACGCCCACCGTCCGCGCCTCGCTCGGCGCCTCATTCGCCAACGACGCCGAGCTGGTCGCCAAGCGCAACGCGCTGTCGCCCACCGGCAAGATGGGCGATGCCTGGGACATCGCCTGGGCTTCGGTGTTCCTGGCATCCGACGAAGCGAAATACATCAACGGCGTGTCGCTGCCGGTCGACGGCGGGATGACCTGCAAGGTCGGCTAGGAGTAGTCGATCCTCGGATCGATGTAGGCGTAGAGCACGTCGACCAGCAGGTTGATCAGCACATGGACGACCAGGATGAACAGGATGACACCCTGGATCAGCGGATAGTCGCGGGTGCTGATCGCCTGGATCAACAATCGCCCAATGCCCGGATAGGTGAACACGGCCTCGGTGACGACGGTGCCACCGATGAAGGCAGCCGCCATAAGCCCGACGACGGTGACGAACGGCAGAAGCGCGTTGCGGAGCACGTGGCGACCGATCACGTCCCGCTCCTTCAGGCCCTTTGACCGCGCCGTCCGTACATAGTCGGCCTTGAGCTCGCTTAGGAGCGAGGCCCTGAGGAAACGGGCAAAGATACCGGAGACGTAGACACCGAGGGTCAGGGCCGGAAGGAACGTATTCCTGATCGCGAGCAGCGGGTTTTCCCAAAACGACACGTAGCCCGACGCCGACGGCAGCCAGCTGAGATGCACCGAGAACAGAAGGATGAGCAGGATACCGAGCCAGAAGGTCGGCA
Organism: Rhizobium sp. Q54; assembly: GCA_945871425.1. Classification (GTDB taxonomy): domain Bacteria; phylum Pseudomonadota; class Alphaproteobacteria; order SHVZ01; family SHVZ01; genus SHVZ01. The sequence continues at coordinate 22,810 of CAMBVS010000053.1, forward strand.
CGCCGAGCGCGAGCGCGCTCCAGCCGCTCAGGCTGCGGTCGATCCAGGACCCGGGGTAGACGGCACTGATGATGGCGACCGGGATGCCGAGGATCAATCCGATCAGGATGGCGCCGGTGCCGAGCTGAACCGTGGCCGGGATGCGCTGCACGATGATGTCGAGGACCGGCTGGCGGCTCTGGGTCGAGAAACCGAAATCGCCGAGGATCGCATTGCGGAACCAGTTCCAGAATTGCACCAGCACCGGCTGGTCGAGGCCGAGCCGCTCGATCGCCGCCTGGATCTGCTCCTGCGTGCCGTTCTCGCCGACGATCGCACCGATCGGGGTGCCGGGCACGGCGTAGATCATCGCCCAGATGCCGACCGAGGCGATCAACAGGACCGGGAGAAGCTGGAAAAGGCGTCTTATGATGTAACCAGTCATGCGGCGCTCCGATCCGGCTCCGCCTCTTCCTCGGTGACTTCGTGGCGATCTTCGAGCACCAACGCCAGGGTCCGCCCGAGCGTGTCGAGGGAAAGGATAGTCAGGGTCAGCACGATCCCGGGCAGCACGGCGTAATAAGGCGCCTCATAGAGATACGATTTCCCGGTCCGGAGCATCTCGCCCCAGCTCGGCGTCGGCGGCGGGATGCCGATGCCGAGGAAGGCGAGCGCCGCCTCCAGCAGGATGGCGACCGCGGACAGGATCACCACCTGGACCAGGATCGGGCTCCACGAATTCGGCAGCACGGTCGTGAACATGTTGTAGGTCGAAGAGCCGCCGAGGGCCTCCACCGCCATGACGAAATCGCGCTTGCGCAGCGACAGCACCTGCGCGCGGGTGATGCGGGCGAAGCTGGGGATGCCGGTGATGCCGACCGCGACCAGGGCGGCGAGCTGGCTCCGGCCGAGGACGGCGATCAGCGCCATGGCGAGAAGGATCCCGGGCAGCGAAACGAGAACATCGACGATCCGCATGAGCACGGCGTCGCGCCAGCCGCCGAAGAACCCGGCGACGAGGCCGATGGGAACGCCGACCAGGCCGGCAATGGTTACGGCTCCGGCCGCGGTTATGAGCGATGTTCGCGCCCCGTAGATGACTCGGGACAAGATATCGCGGCCGAGTTCGTCGGCGCCGAACCAGTGGCGCGCCGAGGGCGGCTCGAGCGTGCTGATGAGATCCTGGGCGACCGGATCGTAGGGCACGATCCAGCGGGCGAAGATCGCAACGGTCGTGACCGTCGCCAGGAACAGCACGCTGAGGAGGGCGCCCTTGCGTTGAAGGACCCGCCGCACAAAGCCGAGCGCACGCCGCATACCGTCGCTCATGACGCTGCCTCATGCTGACGGCCGACGACCGCGAGCGGTCCGGCATAGTGACAGGCCGATCGCGTCGGCAGGCCCGGATAGGGCGCGAAGGAGGGTTCCTCGACCGCACAGCGTGCCGTCGCCTTGAAGCACCGTGGGTGGAAATAGCAGCCTGATGGCGGCTTGGCCGGATTCGGGATATCGCCCTCGAGAACGATACGCCGCCGCGCTTCGCGTGCATCGGGATCGGGAATCGGAACCGCCGACAGCAGCGACTGGGTGTAGGGATGGGTCGGCTGCTCGTAGAGCGTCGTCTTCTCGCTCTCCTCGACGATGCGGCCGAGATACATCACCGCGACGCGGTCGGAGATGTGCCGGACCACCGACAGGTCGTGGGCGATGAAGAGGTATGCCAGGCCCAGCTCCTTCTGCAGATCCTGCAGCAGATTGATGACCTGGGCCTGGATCGACACGTCGAGCGCCGCCACCGGCTCATCCAGGATGAGCAGCTTCGGCTGAAGTGCCAGTGCCCGGGCGATGCCGATCCGCTGACGCTGTCCGCCGGAGAATTCGCGGGGATAGCGCCCGATCACCGTCCGGGAAAGGCCGACCAACTCGAACAACTCGGAGATCCGGGCAGCACCGCCCTTCTCGTCGTAGAGGCCGTGGATGCGCAGCGGCTCGGCGACGATGTCGCCGACGGTCTTGATCGGGTTCAGGGAGGAATAGGGATCCTGGAAGATGTACTGCATGTGGCGGCGGACCTTGCGGAGCTCGCCTAGGCCCAGACTCGTGATCTCCTGGCCGGCGAACGACACGCTGCCGCCGGTCGCCTTGATCAGCCCCATGATCGCCCGGCCGGTCGTAGTCTTGCCGCAACCTGACTCACCGACGAGGCCGACGGTTTCGCCGGCCCGGACGCTCAGGCTGACGCCATCGACCGCCCGCACCCATCCGACCCGCCGGCGGAGCAGCCCCGCCTTGATCGGGAAGTAGACCTTGAGCCCGTCGACGGTCAGCAGCGGCGCCTCGACGGCCAGCGCCGCGGCCTGGGCGACCGTCGCCGCCGCGCGTCCCTGCGGCATCGCATCGGCGAACAGCTTGGCGACTTCGTCGGCGTAGTGGCAAGCCGAGCGGTGCGACGGACCGACCTCGCTCAGCGGCGGATCCTCGGTCTGGCAACGCGGCCGGTCGCGCCCGATCGGGCAGCGCGGGTGGAAAGTACAGCCCTTCGGCAGCCGCGCCGGGTTCGGCGGCTGGCCCGGGATCGGAACCAGGCGCTCGTCGACGGAGTCGATGCGGGGAAGGCTCTGCAGCAGGCCGACCGTGTAAGGGTGCTGTGGCCGCTTGAAGATCTCGGCAACCGGACCCGATTCCACGATACGGCCGCCGTACATCACGGCGACGCGGTGGGCCACCTCGGCGATCACGCCGAGGTCGTGAGTGATCAGGATGACGGCGGCACCGGTGTCGGCCTGGCGCTTGGCCAGCACCGACAGCACCTGAGCCTGGACGGTGACGTCGAGGGCGGTGGTGGGCTCGTCGGCAATGATCAGCCTGGGCCGGCCGGCCATGGCCATGGCGATCACCGCCCGCTGGCGCATGCCACCCGAGAACTGGTGCGGATACTGGGAGACGCGGCCCTCGGGATCGGGAATGTCGACCTCGCGCAGCAGCTCGATGCCGCGCTCGCGCGCCCTCTGAGCAGGGATCTGGCCATGCGCGACCTGACCCTCGGTCACCTGGCGACCGATCGGAAGCACCGGGTTCAGGGTCGTCGTCGGGTCCTGGAAGATCATCCCGACGTCCTGGCCGCGCATCTGGCGGAGGATCTCCGGGTCCGCGGTCGTGACCTCGACATCGCTGAGGCGCACCGATCCTTGAAGCTGCGCCGTCTCCGGCAGGAGCCCGGTGATCGCCAGCGAGGTCACGCTCTTGCCCGAGCCGGACTCGCCGACGATGCCGAGGACCTCGTTGGCATAGACATCGAAATCGATGCCGCGCACGGCCGGCACCGGCCGGCCGCCGCCGACGAAGGTCACCGCAAGTCCACGCACCGACAGAACGGGCTCAGACATCACGCCCCATAGTCTTTCAACATAGCTTCAAAACCAGGACGGCGGCGACCGGACAAGGTCGCCGCCGTCATGTCGACATTCAGATCACTTGAAGCCGATGGTCCGGCCCACCAGCATGTTGTCGATCTCACGCGTGATACCGCCGACGTTCTTGGCGGCGACGATGAGACCGATGTCGAAGGT
>CAMBVS010000054.1 GCA_945871425.1 Rhizobium sp. Q54
TGGACCAGCGGCGCCTCGCCGATGATCTCCTCGACGCGCTTCCTCGGGTTCAGCGAGGCGAATGGGTCCTGGAAGATCATCTGGGCGCCGAGCTGGGACTTGCCGCCGCGGATCTTGTCGCCGGTCACGTCCTTGCCGCGATAGACCACCCAGCCCTCGCTCGGCGGCAGGATGCCGGCGGCAATGCGCCCGAGCGTCGACTTGCCGCAGCCCGACTCGCCGACCAGTCCAACGACCTCGCCGGGACGGATGGCGAGGTCGACATGGTCGACCGCGTGGACGATCTCCTCCTCCATATGCGCGCCCAGCATGTTCGCGACCTTGGCGGCCACGTCCAGCGGCTTGGTGAAGCGCTTGACGATCCCCCTCAGCTCGATCAGCGGATGCTCGATCACGGCCTCGGTCACGCTGCCGCCTCCAGGTGCGGATGGATGCAGCGGGCGAAGCGGCCCGGCAGGTATTCGACCATCGGCGGCAGGGCGACACGGCAATCGCCCTGGACGCGCTGGCAGCGGTCGGCGAAGGGGCAGCCGTCCGGCAGGTTGAGCAGCGAGGGCGTCATGCCGGGTATCTGGGCCAGCGGGCGGCCGCGCTTGTTGCGGCTGGGCACGCTGCCGATCAGGCCCTTGGTGTAGGGATGCAGCGGCCGGTCGAGCACCTCGTCCACCGACCCGGACTCGACCAGCTTGCCCGCATACATGACGCAGACCTTGTCGGCGAGGCCGGCGACCACCGAGAGGTCGTGGGTGATCCAGATCAGCGAGGTTCCGGTCTCGCGGCAGAGCTTCTGGACCTCGTAGAGGATCTGGCCCTGGATAGTGACATCGAGCGCCGTCGTCGGCTCGTCGGCGCTGATCAGCTCGGGATTGTTGAGGAGCGCGATCGCGATGGCGACGCGCTGGCGCATGCCGCCGGAGAACTGATGCGGGTAGGCCGAGAGGCGCTCCTCGGGCGAGGGAATACCGACCCGACCCAGCGCGTCGCGGGCGCGGGCGCGGGCGTCGTCGCGGCTGACGTCGTGGTGGGCCTGCACCGCCTCGATCATCTGCGTGTCGATGCGGAGCACCGGATTCAACGTCATCATCGGATCCTGGAAGATCATGGCGATCCGGTTGCCGCGGACCGAGCGCAGCCGGTCCTCCGGAAGGCCCACCAGGCTCTCGCCCTTCAGCAGGATCTCACCCTCGACGATGCGCCCCGGCGGATCGACCAGGCCTAGGATCGAGAAGCCGGTGATCGACTTGCCGGAGCCCGACTCGCCGACCAATCCCAGGATCTGGCCCTTGCCGATCTCGAAGGAAACGCCGTCGACCGCCTTCACCACGCCGCCGCGGGTGAAGAAATGCGTCCTCAGGTCCCGGACCTCCAGCGTCGCCGTCATTTGCGGAGCCGGGGATTGAGCACGTCGCGAAGCTGGTCGCCGACCAGGTTGATCGAGACGATGGTGACCAGCAGCGCGATGCCGGGGAAGAAGCTGATCCAGTACTTGCCAGACAGGAGGTACTCGAAGCCGTTGGCGATCAGGAGGCCGAGCGAAGGCTCGGTGATCGGCAGCCCGATGCCGAGGAAGGACAGCGTCGCCTCAAGCGCGATGGCGCTCGCCACCTGCACCGTGCCGATGACGATCATCGGCGGCATGCAGTTGGGCAGTATGTGGCCGAAGATGATGCGGGGCTTCGACAGGCCGAGGCAGACGGCGGCCTCGACGTATTCGCGCCGGCGCTCGACCAGCGCCGTGCCGCGGATGGTGCGGGCGTAGTAGGCCCATTGCACGATGACCAGCGCCAGGATGATCTTGCCGATGCCCTGGCCGAGGACGGCCAGCAGGATGAGGGCGATCAGGATCGTCGGGAAGCTGAGCTGCAGGTCGACCAGCCGCATGATCAGGGTCTCGACCCGTCCGCCGAAATAGGCGGCGGCGAGGCCGGCGGCCATGCCGACCATCATCGCGCATATGCCGGAGAAGACCCCGACGGCGAGGCTGGTCCTGAGCCCGTAGAAGATGCCCGACAGCATGTCCCGCCCCTGCCCGTCGGTCCCAAGCCAGAAGGTCATGCCGTCCATGCTCTTCGATCCCGGCTGGAGCCGGCTGTCGAGGATGTCGAGCTTGGCGAGGTCGTAGGGGTTCTGCGGCGAGATCAGCGGGGCGAAGATCGCCACCAGCAGGATGATGGTCAGCACCACGAGTCCGACCACCGCCAGCGGGCTCTCCATGAACTCAGAGACCAGACGCCGGAACGGCGTCTCGATCTTGGGCGGCGGGACGAGGGTGACGAGGGGGGCGGTCATCCCTTGACATCCTGCAGGCGCACGCGCGGATCGATGGCCGAGTAGAGGATGTCGACCACCAGGTTGATGGCGATGAACAGCAGCACGATCATCATCAGGTAGGCCACCATCACCGGCCGGTCGAGCTGGTTGATCGAGTCGATGATCAGCTTGCCCATGCCGGGCCAGGCGAAGATCGACTCGGTGACCACGGCGAAGGCGATCAGCCCGCCGATCTCAAGCCCGATCACGGTGACGAGCGGGATCAGGATGTTCTTGAAGACGTGCACGCCGACCACGCGCTGGTTAGAGAGCCCCTTGGCGCGGGCGAACTTGACGTAGTCCTGCAGCAGGGATTCGCGCACCCCGGCGCGGGTGAGGCGGATGATCAGCGCGGCGTTGCCGAGCGCCAGGTTGAACGCCGGAAGGATCACGTGGGCGAGCCCGTCGCTGGTGAACAGGCTCGACTTGATGCCGAGGAACGTCGCGACCTGGCCGCGGCCGGTCGAGGGCAGCCAGCCCAGCATGACCGCGAAGACCATGATCAGCATCAGCCCCTGCCAGAACGTGGGCAGGCTGAATCCCACGATCGATCCGGCCATGATGCCTTTCGAGGTCGCCGCCTGGGGCCTGAGGCCCGCATAAAGGCCGAGTGGAATGCCGATCACCAGCGACATCACCACCGCGGTTCCGGCGAGCTCGAGGGTAGCCGGCATGCGCTCGAAGATCAGGCGCAGCGCCGGCTCGTTGAAGACGAACGAGCGGCCGAGGTCGCCGCGCGCCGCATTGGCGAGGAAGACGAAATACTGCTCCCAGATCGGCAGGTCGAGACCGAGCGCCTTGATGGCGCGCTCGCGCTCCATCTGGTCGGCGTCGGGGGAGATCAGGATGTCGACCGGGTTGCCGATGGCGAAGACGCCGAGGAACACGATCACCGACATGACCAGCAGAACGACGACGCTCTGCATCAGGCGTCGAACCATGAAGACGGTCATACGGCCCCTGTTCCCCCGTCCCGGCGCTAGGCGGCCGGGTTCGCGGACTTTAGCCAGCGCCCCCTCGATCGTCGAGGGTTACCCCTCCCCCGGCAAGCCGGGGGAGGGTTTCGATGGTTACTTCGCGGTGGTGACTTCCGTCGCAAGGGTCTCCTGACCGGCGCGGCCGACATAGGCGAGGCCCTTCTTCAAGCCCCAGGTCGACACCTCGTAGTGCAGCGGGATGATGCCGACGTCGCGGACGCCGATCTCGCTGGCCTTGGCCAGCAGCTCGCCGCGCTTCTTCTCATCGACGGTCTTCAGCGCCTCGGCCAGCGTCTTGTCGAGCTCGGGGTTGCTGTAGCGGCCGCGATTCGCCTGACCCATGCCGGCGTCCCTGTTGAAGGTCGCCAGCAGCGAGCGCAGCGTCGAGGAGGTCTCGCCGGTGCCTGAGCCCCAGCCGACCAGGTAGATGGTGAACTCCTGGTTGGAGGCCTTGGAGGCGAAGGTCGCCCAGGGCAGCGCCTCGACCTTGGCCTCGACGCCGATACGGCTCCACATCTGGGCCACGGTCTGGACGATGCGGCCGTCGTTGATATAGCGATCGTTGGGGCCATGGAGGGTGATGGTGAAGCCGTTGGGGTAGCCGGCATCGGCCAGCAGCTTCTTCGCCCCGTCCGGATCGTATTTCTCGGGCTTCAGGTTCGGGCTGGTGCCGAAGAAGCTGTCGGCCAGCAGCTGGCCGGCGGGAACGCCGACGCCTTCCATGACGCGCTCGACGATGCCGTCGCGGTTGATCGCCTTCGACAACGCCTGGCGGACGCGGAGGTCCTTGAGCGGGTTCTTGTCGAGCGGCTTGCCGGCCTTGTCGGTGATGAACGGCGTCACCGGCTTCTGGTGATCCATGTGCAGGTAGATCAGACGGTTCGACGGCGCCTGGGCCAGCGTGATGTTGGCGTTCTGCTTCAGCTTGGCGATGTCGGCCGTCGGCACCGCCTCGATCATCTGCACGTCGCCGGCCAGCAGTGCCGCGACGCGGGCGGCCGGATTGGTGATCAGGCGGAATGTCGTCTTCTTCCACTCGGGCTTATTGCCCCAATAGGCCTCGTTCCGCTCCATGACGATGCGCTCGCCGCGGGCATAGTCGACATATTTGTAGGGTCCGGTTCCGATCGCCGCGGTCAGCCGGTTGAAGTCCTCGGTCGGCGCCTCGACCGACTTCTTGCTGACGATGAAGAAGTTGCTGAGGTCGTTCGGCATCAGCGGATAGGGGCCATCGGTCTTGAGCTCGATGGTCAGCGGGTCGACCACGGCGACGTTCTTGATCGCCTTCGTATAGATGGTGAAGGCCGACGGGCTGTTGGGCACCCAGGCGATGCGCTTGATGGTGGCGACCACGTCCTCGGCGGTGAAGTCGGAGCCGTCGTGGAACTTGACGCCGGACCTGAGCTTGATCACCCAGGTGTCGTCGCCCTTGGCGGTCCACGACGTGGCGAGGCCGGGAACCAGCCGCTGGTTCGCGTCCTGTTCGATCAGGTTGTTGAAGACATGCTGGGCCATGTTGTTGTTGGGGCCCAGCGCATGGAAATGCGGATCGAGCGAGGTGACCGACGCGCCGAGGGCGACCGTCAGGTCCTGGGCCGTGGCCGTCGCCGCGGCGAGGCCGAAGGCGGCGGCGAGCGCGACACCTACGGTTTGTTTAGCTATTGTCATGATTATATCTCCCTGTTGCCGGGTACCGTCCCTGAGTACCCTTGCTTCTCCCTATCGGCTATTAGGGTGCGCCCCGGCGGTCAACCGGAATTACGTTTCTCAACCGAGCCCGATGACTGAGACCCGCGACGCCCTTCTCCCGCAGCCGCAGCCCGCCGAAGACCGGACGACCGGCGTCGTCCCCTCCCAGCTGCTGCGGCACATGGTGGAGACCAAGGAAATCACCGCGCTCGAGGAGGTCGAACCCGGCCAGATCCAGCCCGCGAGCCTCGATCTTCGCCTCGGATCCGAAGCCTACCGCGTCGTCGCCAGCTTCCTTCCCGGCCCCAATGCCACCGTCGCCGAGCGGCTGGAACGGGTCACCATGCACACGCTCGACCTGACCAAGGGCGCGGTGCTGGAGCGGGACTGCGTCTACATCATCCCGCTCCTGGAGGGCGTCGCCTTCAAGAAGCGGGTGTCGGCGCTGGCCAATCCCAAGAGCTCGACCGGCCGGCTCGACGTCTTCGCCCGTGTCATCACCGACCGCGGCACCGAGTTCGACCGTATCCCCGAGCGCTATCATGGCCCCCTCTATGTCGAGGTCTGTCCCCGCGCCTTCAGCGTGAAGGTGAGGAAGGGCAGCCGGCTGGTGCAGATGCGGGTCAAGCGCGGGTCGCCCTCGCTCAGCGACAAGGCGCTCCGCGAGCTTCAGCGCGAGGTCGGCATCATCGGCATCGGCGCCCAGGACAACGACGCCACCGACCCTCAGATCGAGATGTTCGAAGGCCAGATCATGGCCAAGCCCGAGAACATCCGCAGCGGCATTGCCTTCACCGTCGACGTCAAGGGCGACGGCCCCGGCTCGGTCATTGCCTATCGCGCCCGCCGCAACACCGGCGTCATCGACGTCGACCGGGTCAAGGGCTACGCCGCAGAGGACTTCTGGGAGGAGGTGCATGCGCCGGCCGACGGCCGCGGCATCGTCCTCGACCCGCACGACTTCTACATCCTGGCATCGAAGGAAACCGTCCGCATCCCCGCCGGCTATGCCGCCGAGATGCTGGCCTACGACACGCTCGTCGGCGAGTTCCGCGTCCACTATGCCGGATTCTTCGATCCCGGCTTCGGCGATCCGGACCTGGGCGCCTCCGGGACCCGCGCCGTGCTCGAGGTTCGGGTGCACGAGGTCCCGTTCATGATCGAGGACGGCCAGGTGGTCGGCCGCCTGGTCTACGAGCCGCTGCTGGCGAAGCCCGACAAGCTCTACGGCCAGGGCATCGGCTCCTCCTATCAGCGCCAGGGCCTGGTCCTCGGCAAGCACTTCCGCCGCTGAGCCGAACTCCCCTAGGATAGGGCTCGGCTTCCAGCGACCCGCAAGACGAGGACGCGCCCCGTGGACGATGAGGTCTATCCGGTCGAGCTGGCCGCGCCGTCGATCGAACCCTACAAGCGCGGCAACACCGGCATCGACTACGTGACCACCTTCGACTCGGGGATCCCCGGGCCGCATGCGATGGTCAACGCGCTGACCCACGGCAACGAGGTCTGCGGGGCGATCGCCGTCGACTTCCTGTTCCGCGAGGGTGTGCGTCCGGTCCGCGGCAAGCTGACCCTCGCCTTCGCCAATGTCGCCGCATATCGCAACTTCGATCCCAAGGTGCCGTCGGCCTCGCGCTTCGTCGACGAGGACTTCAACCGGCTCTGGTCCGAAGCCGTGCTGGACGGGCCGCGGCGGTCGGTGGAGCTGGTCCGGGCGCGCCAGCTCCGTCCGCTGGTCGACACCGTCGACTATCTCCTCGACATCCATTCGATGCAGCATCAGACGCCGCCGCTCGGCCTCTCCGGTCCGCTGCAGAAGGGCCAGAGCTTCGCGCTCGGCATCGGCGTGCCGGAGATCGTCGTCGCCGACCAGGGCCATTCGGCCGGCAAGCGCATACGCGACTACAGCTTCTTCGGCGAGGACGCCGATCCGCGCAACGCCTACCTGGTCGAATGCGGCCAGCACTGGGAGAAATCGTCGGCCGATGTCGCGATCGATTGCACGCTCCGTTTTCTCAAGCATGTCGACGTGGTCGCCCCCTCCTTCCTCGACCGCTACCTGCCGAAGGCACCGCCGAAGAGGCAGCGGGTCATCCAGGTGACCGAGGCGGTGACGGTGGTGAGCGACGACTTCCACTTCACCGCGCCCTATCGCGGCATGGAGGAGTTCGAGAAGAAGGGCACCGAGATCGCGCGCGACGGCGGCAAGCCGGTGCTGACCCCCTATGACGGCTGCGTCCTGATCATGCCGTCCCGGCGACTGAAGAAGGGCCTGACCGCGGTCCGGCTCGGCCGCTACATCGCCTGAGGAGCGGCGGGTGTCCTCGCCGCCGCCCTTCCAGCTCTCGCAGATCCGCTCCTACGCCCTGTCGCTGGGCCTCGGCGTGATCGGCGGCGCGGTCTTCGCCTATTTCCGGCTGCCGCTGGCCTGGATGATCGGCGCCATGTTCGTCAATACCGCGGCCTCGATGATGGGCTGGGACGTCAAGGTGCCGCGTCAGCTCCGCGCGCTGATGATCGTCGTCCTCGGCGTCCTGCTCGGCTCCAGCTTCACCCCCGACCTGCCCGGGCGGGTCATGAGCTGGTGGCCAACACTGCTGGCGCTCTTCGCCTATGTCGGCATCGGCACCGGCCTTCTCTTCGTCTACTTCACCCGCTTCTGCGGCTACGACACGGCGACCGCGTATTTCGCCTCCTCGCCCGGCGGCCTCAACGAGATGGTGACCGCGGGAGGAGCCATGGGCGGGGACGAGCGGCTGATCGCGCTGACGCATGCCTGTCGCGTGCTGCTGGTGGTGATGGCGATCCCGTTCTATTTCCGCTTCTTCGGCGGCTACACGCCGCCTGAGTCGATGCTGCCCGCGATCGGCGGCGGCGAGATCTCCCTCGGCGATGCCGGTATCCTCGTCGTTTGCGGCGTGGTCGGGGTGGTCGTGGCACGACTGCTCCGCCTTCCCGCCTACGCCATGCTGGGGCCGATGATTCTGAGCGCCGTCGCCCACATGTCCGGCCTTTCCGAAGCGAAGCCGCCGGCCCTTCTCGTCGCCGTCGCCCAGGTGGTGCTGGGCTGCGCGATCGGCGCCCGCTTCGCCGGCACTTCGGCCCGGCTGGTGCGCGACGCCATGCTGATGTCCGTCGTCGCCACGCTGGCCTTGATGGCGATCACCGTCGTCTTCAGCCTCACCCTCGGCCGCGCAACCGGCCTCAGCACGGATGACGTCCTCCTGGCCTTCTCGCCCGGAGGCCTTGCCGAGATGAGCCTGGTCGCGATCGCGCTCCACTCGGACGCCGCCTTCGTCGCGACCCACCATATCGCGCGCATCCTCATCGTCATCACCTGCGCGCCGCTGGTGTTCAAGTTGACTCGGCTGCGCCGTCCCTCCCCCTAGGCTATCGTCGCCGGATGATCATCGAGACCCTGCGCACGAGGCTGCGCTGCTGGCGGGAGGCTGATCGCAACGCGTTCGCCGCTCTGCATGCGGACCCGGAAGTCATGTGGGATGAGCCCGATCCGCTCGACCGCGCGGAGAGCGACGCCAAGTTCGACCGCTACGCCGCAACGTTCGACCGGCATGGCTTTACCCGCTGGGCCCTCGAGAGCCGGGACGGCGCGTTCCTGGGCTATTGCGGATTGTTGCCGTCCCGGCCGGCGCATCCGCTGGGTCCGCATGCCGATATCGGCTGGCGGCTCGTCCGATCCGCCTGGGGGCACGGCTACGCCACCGAGCTCGCGGGAGCGGCGTTGGCGGATGCTTTCACCCGCTGCGGGCTCAAGGAGGTCATCGCCTATACCGCGACCGACAATCTCAGATCACAGACGGTTATGGCACGGCTGCAGCTCCGCCGCGACCCGTCGCGCGACTACAGCGAGCCCTATGGGTCCGGCCTCTGGCACGGCCTCGTCTGGGTGGCGACGCCTCCCCCTTGAGGCATCCGCGACCTGCGGCGCCCTGCCGCAGGCGCCGGTGGAGTTTCCTTACCTCGCACGTAATCGACCGGCGACACCGGCGGAGAGACCATCTGCGCCATGCACCCGAGGGTGCGCTACCGCAGCGCCTCAGTGCGCAACCGATGGAGACCCGCCATGTCGATCGTTCCCTCCCTCTTTCTCCGCCGCGCGCTCCTCGCCGATGCCGTCGCCAGCGCCTCGACCGGCCTGCTGATGGCAATTGGCGCGGGGTTCCTGGACAGCCTGCTCGGCCTGCCGACCCTGCTGCTGCGCGAGGCCGGCGTCCTGCTGCTGCCCTATGCCCTGCTGGTCGGCTGGCTCGGCACCCGTGCCAGCCTGCCGGAAGCGGCGGTGTGGGCGGTGATCGTCGGCAACGTCGCCTGGACCGCCGCCAGCCTCGGCCTCTTCATCGTGCTTGCCCCGACGGCGCTGGGCTACGCCTTCGTCATCGGCCAGGCCCTCGTCGTCGGCCTCTTCGCCGAACTGCAGTACATCGGCCTCAAGCGACCGCTCGACGCGATCGCCTAGAATCGGCGGCGGTCCCGGCGGGGCGGAGCGATTGCTTCGCCTCACCGGCTATTCCTGGCACACTCGCCGCCCCGAACTGTGTTGCAGAGGCCGACGGCGAATGGCGCGGAAAGAGCTGGACTTCGACCTACTCCTGAAACAGGCGCTCGCCGCCTACCAGAAAGGAAACCTGACCGAGGCCGAGCGGTGCTGCGGTGCGATCCTGATGGCCAAGCGGACGCATTTCGAGGCGCTCCATCTCATGGGCATCATCGCCGGCCGGCGCGGCCGGTTCGGCGAGGCCGAGCGCCTGCTCGGCGAGGCGATCAAGGCCAACGGCCGCTCGGCCGGCGTTCACTCCGATCGCGGCATCGCCCTCCTGCATCTCGGCCGCGTCGGCGACGCGATCGAGAGCTATGACCGGGCGCTCGCGCTCAAGCCCGACTTCGCCGACGCTCACTACAACCGCGGCAACGCGCTCCTGGGCCTGGGGCGTTTCGACGAAGCGCTGGCGAGCTACGACGCCGCGATCGGCATCAACCCGCGCGCCGCCAACGCACTTGCCAACCGCGGCAATGCGCTGCGCGAGCTGGGGCATTTCGAAGACGCGCTGGCGAGCTATGACCAGTCGCTGGCGATCCGGCCGGACAACATCATCGCACTGACCAACCGCGGCAACGTGCTGAACGACCTGAAGCGCCCGCTTGACGCGCTGGCCAGCTACGACAAGGCGCTCACCTTCCAGGCGAACGACGCCAAGGCGCTTGGCCTTCGCGGCAACGTCCTGAAGGAGCTGCAACGCATCCCGGAAGCGCTCGCCAGCTACGACAAGGCGCTGAGATCCGACCCGGCGGATGCCGAGATCCTCTGCAACCGCGGCGTCACCCTGATGGACGGCCGGCACTACGAGCAGGCAGCCGCCGACTTCGCCGCGAGTGCCCGCATCGACCCGGAACGCGACTACGTCCTCGGCCAGTGGAACCACTGCCTCAGGCATTGCTGCGATTGGCGGACGATCGGCGAGGTCACGGAGAAGATCACGGACGCCGTCCACGCCGGCAAGCGCGCCGACTTCCCGTTCTCCTATCTCTCGGTCTCGGATTCCGCCGCCGACCAGCGGCTCTGCGCCGAGACCTATGTCCGCGACAAGCTTGCCGGCAGCTACGCCGCGCTCTGGCAGGGCGAGCGCTACCAGCACGGGCGCATCCGGCTGCTCTACATGTCGTCGGACTTCCACGAGCACGCCATCGCCTATCTCACCGCCGGGCTGTTCGAAAACCACGACCGCACGCGCTTCGAGACCTATGCGCTGTCGCTCTCGGCCGACGAGCCGAGCGACATCCGCAGCCGCGTCATCGCCGCCTTCGATCACGTCATCCAGGGTCACGACAGAAGCGACGAGGAGGTCGCCCGCCTGATCCGCGAGATCGAGGCGGATGTGGTGATCGACCTGAACGGCCACACCGATGGCGGCCGTCCGGCCATCCTGGCGCGGCGGCCGGCGCCGGTTCAGGTGAGCTATATCGGCCTCGCCGGCACCATGGGCGCTCCCTTCGTCGACTACATCATCGCCGACCCGGTCCTGGTCGGAGCGGACGAGGAGCGGCACTTCGTCGAGAAGGTCGTCCGCCTGCCGGAGACCTATCTCGTCAACGACGACAAGCGCCCGGTCGCCGCGCACACGCCGACGCGCGCCGAGGCGGGACTGCCGGAGACCGGATTCGTCTTCTGCTCCTTCAACAACGCCTACAAGATCACGCCCGAGGTCTTCGGCGTCTGGATGCGGCTCTTGAGCCAGGTCGAGGGTAGCGTGCTCTGGCTGCTCTCGGCCAACCCGGCGGCCGTCCGCAACCTCCGGCGCGAGGCCGAGTCGGCCGGCGTCGATCCGGATCGTCTGGTGTTCGCGCGGCGGGCGAAGCCCGAGGATCACCTGGCCCGCCATCGCTTGGCCGACCTGTTCCTCGACACGCTTCCCTACAACGCGCATACGACCGCCTGCGATGCGCTCTGGACCGGGCTTCCGGTGGTCACCCGCCGCGGCGGCGCCTTCGCCGGGCGGGTCGCCGCCAGCCTTCTCGGCGCGATCGGACTCTCCGAGCTGGTTACCCACACCCTCGCCGACTACGAGGCGCTGGCCTTGAAGCTGGCGACAGACAAGGGCGCCCTGGCGGCGGTCCGGGAGACGCTGGCGCGGAACCGCAAGACGCATCCGCTGTTCGACACCAGGCGGACGACACGCCTGCTCGAAAGCGCCTTCACGACCATGGTCGATCGCCGCCGTCGCGGCGACGCCCCCGAGAGCTTCGCCGTGCCGCCGCCGGCCGGAAAGGCCGCAAGGTGACCGATACGCGCCCGACCCTCGGCACGCCTGACGACGACCCGCATCTCTGGCTGGAGGAGATCGACGGCGCGAGAGCCACCGCCTGGGCCGATGCGGAGAGCGCCAGGACGCTCGCCCGCTTCGCCGGCCCCGGTTTCGCCACCGACCGCGACGCGCTCGCCGCCATCCTCAACCGCCCGGACAACATCCCGCTGGTCGGCCGCCGCGGCCCGCTGCTGTTCAATTTCTGGAAGGACGCCAACAACGCCCGCGGACTCTGGCGGACCGCCACGCTCGACAGTTTCCGCAGCGCGGCGCCGGCGTGGACGACCGTGCTCGATCTCGACGCGTTGGCGCTGGCGGAGGGCGAGGATTGGATCTGGAACGGCGCCTCGAGCCTTCCGGGCAGCCACGACCGCGCCATCCTTCGCCTCTCCCGCGGCGGCGGCGATGCTGTGGTGATGCGCGAGTTCGACCTGGCGACCCGTAGGTTCGTCGAGGACGGCTTCCACCTGACGGAAGCCAAGGGCATGAGCGCCTGGCTCGACCGCGACACGCTGCTGCTGTCCTCCTCCTTCGGGCCGCCGGAGATGGCGACGCTCTCCGGATACCCGCGGACCGTCAGGATCTGGCAGCGCGGCACCGACCCGCAGGCCGCCCCGGTGATCCACCAGACCACGCCGGAGTCGATGGGTGTCTGGGCCGGCGTCGACCATGAGGAGGGGCAGGAGCGCGTCTCGTTCGCCGAGAAGCCGGGCTTCTTCGACACCATCGTCTCGATCGGTGACCGCAGCGGGCCGAAGACCCGCATCGATGTGCCGACCGACGCCTGGCTTCGCTGGCATCGCGGCTGGCTGACGGTCAAGCCGCGCACGCCCTGGACGGTCGGCGGCGAGACCTATGCGCCAGACACGCTGATGGGCATCTCCTTTCCCGCCTTCCTCGCCGGCGACCGCCGCTTCGCCCGGCTGTTCGAACCCGCCCCGCGACGCAGCCTGCAGGGCTTCTTCTGGTCGGGCGGCTTGCTGGTGCTGTCGATCCTGGATGACCTGAAGCCGGTCTTCGAGGTGCTGACGCCCTCCGCCAGCGGATGGGCACGCGAGCGCATCGGCGGCCTGCCGGAGATCGGCGTCGCCTCGGTCTGGTCGCTGGATGTCCAGGAGGAGGAATCCACCGGCGATCTGCTCGCCAGCGCCCAGAGCCCAACCACGCCGGCCTCGCTGTTTCTTGTGAAACAGGGCAAGGCGCCGGAGATCCTCAAGCGCGCGCCCGAGACCTTCGACGCCAGCGGCCTCGTCGTCACCCGCCACGAGGCGGTGTCGGTCGACGGCGAGCGCATCCCCTATACCCAAGTGGGACGTCCCGGTGCCTCCGGCGAGACCCCGGTGCATCTCTACGGCTATGGCGGCTTCAACATCTCGCAGCTGCCCCACTACAACTCGGCCATCGGCAAGCTGTGGCTGGAGCGCGGCGGCACCAGCGTCGTCGCCAATATCCGCGGCGGCGGCGAGTTCGGCACGCGCTGGCACAAGGCGGGTCAGCGCGAGGGCAAGCGCCTCTCCCATGACGACTTCGCCGCGGTCGCCGCCGACCTGGTAAGACGCGGCGTCACCAGGCCCGGCCGCATCGCCGCGGAAGGCGGCTCCAACGGCGGCATCCTCATCACCAACATGCTGACCCGCTACCCCGAGCGCTTCGGCGCGCTGTTCTGCACGATCCCGCTGATCGACATGCGTCGCTTCAACAAGCTTCTGGCGGGGGCCTCCTGGGTGGGCGAGTACGGCGACCCCGACAAGCCGGAGGACTGGGCCTTTCTGGGGCCCATGTCGGCCTATCACGTGGCGGCCGCGGGCCACCCCTATCCGCCGATCCTGCTGGCGACGCTGCGCCGCGACGACCGCGTCCATCCGGGGCATGCGCGGAAGATGGCGGCGAAGCTGAAGGCGCTCGGCTACCCGGCGTGGTTCTACGAGCCGGCCGCCGGCGGCCATGGCTACGGCAAGGACAACACCGAGCGCGCCGCCTTCACCGCCCTTGGCTACGCCTTCCTCCGCGACGCCATCGGCTGGACACCGGCCTAGGCGAGGGCGAAGCCGCCGATCGATTCCCACTCCTCGATCGGAACGTCGTCGCCGGAGCGCACGATCTCGATCCGTTCGAAGAGTACCGTCCTCCCCACAAGCGCGGCCCTGACCTCTGCCGCCGCAGCTGCCTTCGACGCGGGCTCGACCGCGCCGTAGAGCAGCGAGACATGCGGCATGAAGCTGCCAGGGTCGCTGCCGAGCGCAGCAACGTTGACCCGGCTTCGGAGATCGCCGAGCGCCCCCTCGGCACCGAACAGCGCGTAGAAGGAGCGGAAGAAGGCGTCGCCGGTGACGACGTCGAGGATCGGGCGCGAGATCGGTACAATATCCGTCACGGCCGGGGCGAGGCGTCGCTTCAGGTCGTCGCGGTCAAATGCCTGCCCGCCGATCAGGGTCAGGTGCGGTACGAACCTCGGCGTCGAGAAACGGCCGGCGAGATTGTCGACGATCGCCCTGAACTCGCGGACCCAGGCGGCGTCCGGCATCAGCCAGACGGAGTAGACCTCGGCCGGCATCAGTCCCAGGCCTGGCCGATATCGTGGTCGTCGCCGGCGATGGTCAGCGAAAGCAGGTTCCAGCCTGCGGCGGCGAAGACCGGCAGCTTGTCCCAGTCGTTGCCGGCCCAGGGCTCCAGCGGCCAGACATTGTCCCAGACCAGGCTCGAGCGGACGAGATCGGCGGCGCGCGTCATTCATTGCTCCGTCTCAGGCTGGAAGCCCCCGCCCCACCCTCCCCCACGAAGGGGCGAGGGGGTACGAGAGAAGACGTCATCGACTATCGTATCCATGACAGACAATCCAAGAGGCACGAAACATGACCCTCCCCGCCTTCGATCCCGCCCGCCCGATCGCCGTCATCGGCTGCGGCGTCATGGGCGCCAAGGTCGCCTGGGCCTGCGCGCGGAAGGGCATCCCGACGCGCGCCTACGACATCTCGGCCGAGCAGTTGGAGCGCTCGTTCGCGCTGATCCGGAGCTGGAGCGAGGGCGAGGAGCGGAAGACGCTCGACGCCAGCCTCGTCGCCACCAGCAGTCTCGACGGGGCGCTGAGCGGAGCCCAGCTCGCCTTCGAGAACGTGCCGGAGGTGATGGATCTCAAGCAGCGCATCCACGCCGACATCGGCCGGCGGCTCGGGGCCGACGCCTATATGGGCTCCAACACGTCGTCGATGCTGTGCACGCCTCTCGCCGAGGCCTCGGGCCGGCCGGCTCGGTTCTTCAACATGAACTTCACCGATCCCCGCCACCAGGGGCTGGTCGAGATCATGGGCGGATCGAAGACCGCACCGGAAACCATCCTCTTCGCGCTCACCTGGGCCAAGGCGATCGGCATGGTGCCGCTGGTCACGCGGAAGGAGATCATGGGCTATTCCTTCAACCGCCTGTGGCGGGCGATCAAGAAGGAGGTGCTGCACCAGGTCGACAAGGGCTATGCCGAGCCCGAGGACATCGACCGCGCCTGGATGCTGACCTTCGGCACGCCCTACGGCCCCTTCGGCCTGATGGACCAGATCGGCCTCAAGACGATCCTCAAGATCGAGGAGACCTATCACGCGGCCTCCGGCGAGGAGAGCGACCGGCCGCCGGCGATGCTGACGGCGATGATCGAAGACGGCCGCACCGGGCTCGCCAGCGGCCGCGGCTTCTACACCTATCCGGATCCCGCCTTCGAGAGGCCGGGCTTCCTCAAGGGGTGAGCGGCGTTTCTCCGCCGGACGTCGGCGCTCGCCAGCGCCGGCCGGCTCGGTCAGGATGTCGGAAAGGTGATGGGGGAGAGAGCGTCCATGTCGGCAACGGCCTTCCTCGCCGCCCGCGACTTCCTGTTCCGCGAGCGCGAGAATTACGAGACTGCCTATCGCGACTTCCGCTGGCCGAAGCTGGAGCGCTTCAACTGGGCGCTCGACTATTTCGACGCGATGGCGGCAGGCAACCAGCGCCCGGCGGTCTGGCAGGTCGACGAAGGCGGAGCCGAGACGAAAGTCTCCTTCGCCGAGATGTCGCGCCGCTCCGACCAGGTCGCCAATTATTTCCGCTCGCTTGGCGTCAGGCGCGGCGACCGCGTGCTGCTGATGCTCGGCAACGTCGTGCCGCTGTGGGAGAGCCTGCTGGCGGCGATGAAGCTGGGCGCGGTGATCGTGCCCGCCACCACGCTATTGACCCGCGACGACCTGCAGGACCGCTTCTCCCGCGGCCGCGTTAAGCACGTGATCACCGGGGCGGCGAACGCCTCCAAGTTCGACGAGCTGCCGGGCGACTACACCCGTATCCTGGTCGGCGGCAACGCGCCCGGATGGCACGCCTACAGTGATGCCGACAACGCGTCGACAACGTTCACGCCCGACGGTGTCACCAACGCGACCGATCCCCTCCTCCTCTATTTCACCTCGGGAACCACCAGCAAGCCGAAGCTGGTGCTGCACAGCCACCAGAGCTACCCGGTCGGCCATCTCTCGACCATGTACTGGCTCGGCCTCCGTCCCGGCGACGTGCATCTCAACATCTCCTCGCCCGGCTGGGCCAAGCATGCGTGGAGCTGCATCTTCGCGCCGTGGAACGCCGGCGCTACCGTGTTCCTGTTCAACCAGCCGCGCTTCGCCGCCAGGCCGCTGCTGGACACGCTGGTGCGCTGCGGCGTCACCACCTTCTGCGCGCCGCCGACGGTCTGGCGCATCCTGATCCAGGAGGACCTAGCCGCCTGGATGGTGAAGCTGACCGAGGTGATCGGCGCCGGCGAGCCCTTGAACCCGGAGGTGATCGAGCGCGTGCGCCAGGCCTGGGGCCTCACCATCCGCGACGGCTACGGCCAGACCGAGACCACCGCCCAGGTCGGCAACAGCCCCGGGCAGAAGGTGAAGGCCGGTTCGATGGGCCGTCCGCTGCCGGGCTACCGCGTCGAGCTTCGCGACGCCGACGGCGTGGCGCAGGACGAGGCCGAGATCTGCCTTCCCCTTGCCGACCGGCCGCTGGGGCTGATGCAGGGCTACCAGGACGATGCCGGCCGCATCGCGCCACTGCCCGGCGAGGTCTACCGCACCGGCGACGTCGCCATGCGCGATGCCGAGGGCTACCTGACCTATGTCGGCCGCGCCGACGACGTCTTCAAAGCCTCCGACTACCGCATCAGCCCATTCGAGCTGGAGAGCGTGATGATCGAGCACGCCGCCGTGGTCGAGGCCGCCGTGGTCCCCTCGCCCGATCCGCTGCGCCTTGCCGTGCCCAAGGCCTTCATCGTGCTGGCGCAGGGCCACAAGCCCGACCGCGCCACCGCGCTGGCCTTGTTCCAGCACGCCCGTGCCCATCTTTCGCCGTTCAAGCGCATCCGCCGGATCGAGTTCGCCGACCTGCCGAAGACCATCTCCGGCAAGATCCGCCGGGTCGAGCTGCGCCGGAACGAGGCCGCCCAGCGCGGCAAGGACGGACGCGGCGCGGCCGAGTTCTGGGAAGAGGATTTCCCCGAACTGGCGTGAACACGCCTTAGGCCGGCGGCCCAACTGTTCCGGCGCGGATCTTGCAAGATTTCGGCCTGGATCCGTCCGGAGCCTGCCCCGTGCCGCCACGCCTCGTCCGAGTGTTCGCCTTGCTGTTGCTGCTCGCGCCGGCGGGTGCCTTTGCCCAGTCCTTCGCCTATTACAACCTGGACGCTCTCGGCGTCCCGAAATTCGTCAATACCGTCTACATCGACCTTTCGACGATCAGGCAGATCTCGAAGTTCCGCTCGGGCGCCGGGCACGACTATCACGACGATCTCGAGCGATGCCGGTCGATGAAGCACTACTTCATCCGGCCCGGCACCTCGGCGGCGGTCTCGGCTCCGGTGGCGGGAACCGTCTCGAGACTCAGAGCCGACACCGACGGAACCCAGATCCACATCACCTCGGATCTCCAGCCCGCCTTCGTCTTCATCCTCTTCCACGTCAACCTGGCGAAACCGCTGACCATCGGCGAACACGTCGCCGACGGCCAGCGCCTCGGCAATCACGCGAGCGCGGCGACGTATTCCGACATTGCCGTCGGCGTCAATACGCCCACCGGCTACCGGCTGGTCTCCTATTTCGACACCCTCACCGACGATGCGTTCCAGCCCTTCGCCGCCCGTGGCGTCGCCTCCCGAAGCCAGCTCATCTACACCAGGGAGCAGCGGGACGCGGACCCGTACCGGTGCGTCGAGCACGGCAGCTTCACTAACCTCAGGACGCCTCCGGACCTCGACTACGTCACCTTGACCGGCGATCCGGCGACGACGACGCCTCGGGCCGGCTGGTGGTGGAATCCCGCGGAACCCGGACGCGGCTTCGCGATCGACTACAGCCCCGCCAACAGGATGATCTTTCTCGGCGCCTTCCTGTACGACGGCAGCGGCACGCCGGTCTGGTATTCGGCGGCGCTGGCCGAGCACGATCCGGATCTCTACTACGGCTACCTGGTCCGCTATCAGGGCGGCCAGGCGGCGTCCACGAGCGCGGTCGCCTGGGTGCAATTGTCGCTAACGTCGGCGACATCGGCCCTGCTCTCGATCAGCGGCGCGGGCCTCGATCCGACGAGCATCGCCATCGAGCGATTTGCCTTCGCCTCCGGCGGGCCGAGCCTCGCCGCCCGGCCGACGCAGCCCGGGACCGGCTGGTGGTGGAACTCGGCCGCCGGCTGGCGCGGCTGCTTCATCGAGGTTCAGGGCGGCTCGATGTTCCTGGTCAACTTCACCTATGACGCCGGCGGCAGGCCGGTCTGGAGCGCGAGTCTGGCCGGCCTTGTCGACGACACGGCGTTCCAGGCGACGCTCACCTGGCATACCGGCGGACAGACGCTCGGCGGCCGCTACGCGCCGCCCGGCCTGGCAGGCCCGATCGGCACGGTCTCGGTCGGCTTCACCTCGCCGGTCACCGGCACGCTCACCTTGCCGGACGGCACGACGATGCCGATTCAGAAGATCGAGTATTAGGAACTTGGCGTCGTCTCGCTCTCGATGATCAGCGACCAGGATGTCGCCGCCTACGGGCAGGACGGTGTCGTCTGCCTTCGTGGCGCGCTGACGCGCGAATGGACCGACCTGCTCGACCGCGGCATCGACCGCAACATCGCCGAACCCGGCCCGCAGTTCACCGACTTCACCCGCGCCGGCGAGACCGCCCGCCGCATCAAGGACGACTGGTGCTGGGAGTGGATTCCCGAGTACCGCGCGTCCGTCGAGCGCTCGCCGGTGGCCGGCATCGTCGGCCCGAAATTTCCGCTTGTGTGGAGGCAGAGCGAGGAAGCGAATGGCTGAGGCGGACCGCCCGTCGGCGCGACATTGACGCGAAGCCGTCACATTCTATAGTTGCACGAGGAGAAGCCGTCATTCGGGGGGAGTGATGAGCGACAGCGAGCCTGACGCACCGAAGGCGATCGCGATCTTCGCCGACGGCACCGGAAACAGCGCCTCCAAGCTGTTCAAGACCAATGTCCAACGGCTGTACGAGGCGCTGGCGACGGACGGCTCCGCTCGGTCCCGCCAGGTCGCCTACTACCATGACGGCGTCGGCACCTCGTCGTTCAGGCCGCTCGCCCTCGTCGGCGGCGCCTTCGGCTGGGGGCTCAAGCGCAACGTCCTCGATCTCTATATCTATCTCTGCCGCACCTATCGTCCCGGCGACAGGATCTACGTCTTCGGCTTCAGCCGCGGCGCCTTCACCGTCCGGCTTCTGGCCGGCGTCATCGTGACCCAGGGCCTTCTGACGGGGCTCGGCGAAGAGGCGCTGATCCGCTACTCCCGCGATGCGTACCGCGCCTATCGCCGCCGCTTCAACCAGACCGGCGGACTGGTCACCGCCTTGCGGAACCTCCGTGACGCCGGTGTCCGGCTTTGGCGCCAGGCGTGGAAGCACCCGTCATATGCCGAGGTGGCGAGGACCGGTCCGGTGGCGGTGGAGTTCGTCGGCGTCTGGGACACGGTCGCCGCCTACGGCATGCCGCTCGCCGAGCTCACGCGCGGAATCGACGTATGGGTATGGCCGCTGTCCATGCCGAACTACGTGCTGTCGCCTCTGGTCAAGGAAGCCCGGCACGCGCTCGCCCTCGACGACGAGCGCGACACCTTCCATCCCCTGCTCTGGGACGAGCTGGCCGAGCAGACGATGATCGACAAGGGCGAGGTCCGCGACGGTCGCCTGCGCCAGGTCTGGTTTGCCGGCATGCACTCGGATGTGGGCGGGGGCTACCCGATCGACTCCCTGGCGCATGTCCCCCTGCTTTGGATGCTCCGCGAAGCGGAAGCGGCGGGACTGCGTTTCAAGCCTGCCGCGGTCGAGGAGCTGGAGCGGAAGCAGGATCCCTCCGGGCCGATGCACGACTCGCGGCAGGGCCTCGCCGGCTACTACCGCTACCAGCCGCGCAAGATCAGCGCCAAGGTCGAGCCTGCCGACGACACCGCCCTGATCATGCGCGACCCGGGCCTGCACGGCAAAGGCCTCCTGCGCTCGGTGCGACTTCATGAAAGCGTTCTGGAAAGGATCGGGAAAGGGGCCGACGGCTACGCCCCGATCGTCATCCCGCAGGACTACGGCGTCGTCCGCCGTGACCGGAGCATCGTTTCCGCGCCGGAATCCGCCGACAGCGCGGCGGCGCGGCGGCGTGCGCAGGACGTCATCTGGAACAACGTCTGGCGGAAGCGCATCAACTACTTCGCCATGGTCGCGGTGTCCCTGGCCCTCGCGTCCGTCCCGTTCATCGCGCCGAACGACGCCGCCTGCATCGCCCCGCCTTGCGCGATCAGCCCGCTGGCCTGGCTCGTCGGCGGGTTCCTGCCCGGCTTCGCCCAGCTCTGGATCGACTCCTATGCACGCCACCCGGAGTGGCTGCTGGCCGGACTCCTCGTCTTGACCCTGCTGCTGTGGCGAAGCGCGACGTTGCAGCGGCGGATCGGCGATGCCATGCGGCCGGTCTGGCAGGCATCCCTGAAACGAGAACCGGCCATCGCCAAACCCCGCCGCCTGGACGCGTGGATCCATGCCGTGCGCACGCATGTCGTCTACCAGCGGAGCCTCCAATCGCTGAAATGGACGATCCTGCCCGGCATCTTCGGCATCGCCCTGCTGATCGCCGGCGTCCTGACCGCTCTCGCGGTGCCTGCCTACGTCTATCTGAGGCACCAGCTGCTGCTGGCGGAGCAGGACGGGCGGTATTGCCGGGGGGCGCCCGAGGCGGGACCGCGCTTCGACACGAAGGCCCTCTGCTGGGACCTCGGGCAAGAGGTCGAGGCGGACACGCGCTACCGCCTCACCCTGAAGGTGCTGGAGCCGTGGCGGGATGCATCGATCGATGCGTCGCCCGAGGGATTCGGCGCCGACCGTGCGTCCTGGCCGGTGCGGCTGGGCACCCTGTTCCGCCGGTCGATCGCCGACCGCTGGTTCCAGCCGATCGTCGAGATCCGGGACGAAAGCGGCGGGGTCCATCTCAGGTCGCTCGAGATGAGACGCTTCGACGCGGCGCCGAACACGTTCGCCGCGACCTTCGAAGCCCCCGCCTCGGGCAGGCTGTTCCTGTTCGTCAACGACGCGATCATTCTCTGCTGCGGACTGGAACGGACGTTCTACGAGAACAACGCCGGCGTGGCCGAGGTCGCTCTCCAGCCGCTCCCCAGGACGGCCGGCAAGAGCAACTAGGCGGATCGACGCGGCCGCGTTCCGGGAAACGGATTTCCCGGAGCCGGGGTAGTGCGAAGGCCCCTCGCCCGCTTACAACGGCGATGCGTTGCATCGCCTCAGTTCGCACCCTCTCCCGGCGGGAGAGAGTTTGACGAGCCGCGCTCAGTTCGACAGGAACTCGTTCGTGTAGAACGCCGTCGCCGGCTGGCTGGTCTCGACCTCGCGGTACTTCTTCATCAGCTCGAGGGTGAGCTGCCAGTCCTTGTCCTCGGCAAGCCCGACGCGCTTGCCCTTGGGGATGCCGGCGGATGTAACCAGGTTCGATTCCTCGACCGTCTTGATCAGCGTCTCCATCGGCAGGTCCTTGTTCATGCGATTGACCGCCGCCGCCGCCTCCTTGGGTTCGGCGATCATCGCCTCGTAGGACTTCTGGCTGGCGCGGACGAAGCGCTTCACCAGGTCGGGCTTGGCCTTGATGGTGTCGTTGTGCGCGATCACCGTCATGCCGATGGTGTTGACGCCGTAGTCGGCGAAGGCGAGCACGGTCGAGTCCATGCCCTTGGCCTTGAACAGGGTCGGGAACTCGGTGATGCCGCCCAGCACCGCGTCGACCTGCTTATCCAGGAACGAGGTGGTCTTGGCGGTCGCATCCATCATCACCAGCTTGATCTTGTCGCCGTCGAGCTTGTTGACCGCCACCACCGCCGGCCAGAGCTGGGTCAAGCCGTCGCCGGCGGTGACCGCGAGGCGCTTTCCTTCCAGGTCCTTCATCGTCTTGATGCCGAGATCGGCACGGGCGATGACGCCGTAGGTCGAGCGGTTGACCACCGACATGATCGACCTGGCGGGGATGCCCTTGGAGGCGCCGGCGATCAGGCTGCCGGCATCCGCCATGGCGAAGTCGTCGTCCTTGGAGCCGATCTGCTGCACCGAGCGGGCCGATCCCCGGCCCTCGTTCAGCGTCAGGTCGATGCCTTCCGCCTTATAGTAGCCCCGCTCCTTCCCCAGCACGAAGGCGCCATGCGAGCCGCTCAACAGCCAGTTGAGGCGAAGGCTGGCCTTGTCCTGGGCCAAGGCCGGGCCGGCGAGCAGGAGCGAGACGGCGACGACGACTGATCCGAACCGCATGGTTTCCTCCGGGTGAGTGCAAGGGCCGGTTGATGCGGCCTCTTTCCGATCGTCAATTCCTCGGCGATGGTAGGGGGCCGATCCCGTCCCGCACAAGAGAGTTGCATGCCCCCTCGCGTTGCCTTCCTCGGCGTCGCCCACTGGCACGCCCCGATCTATGCCGGAATCCTGAAGACCCTCGGCGTGCCGGTGGTCGGGGCCAGCGACCTCGATGCGGCCGACGGCGCCGCCGCGGCGGCCACGCTGGGCCTTCCCTTCGATGCAAATGCCGGTGCGATGCTGGCCGCGACCAGGGCCGATTTCGTCTTCGTCACGCCGCGCCACGACCGGGTGATGGCGACGCTCGCCCCTGCCCTCGCCCGCCGGCTGCCGATGCTGATCGAGAAGCCGATGGGCCTTAACGGCACCCAGGCCCGCGAAGCCGCCCGCGCGATCGAGGCGGCCGGCGCCTGGGCGACCGCGGCGCTGCCGCTCCGGCACAACCTGATCTGGAGCCATGTCGCGCGCCTCAGGCAAGCCGGCACGCTCGGCACGGTGATGCACACGCATTTCCGCATCATCAACGGCCCGCCGCGCCGATATCCGGACTGGGGCGTCGGCTGGATGCTGGAGCCCGACAAGTCCGGCGGCGGGGCCTTGCGCAATCTCGGCATCCATGGCGCGGACGCCTTCCTCGGCCTCGCCGGCCCGGAGGTGGAGGTGCGTGCGGCCGCCACCAGCCATGGCGCCTATGGCCTCGAGATCGAGGAATTCGCCACCGCCCTCCTCCAGGCCCCGGGCGGCCCCGCCTGCACCATCGAGGCCGGATACTCCTATGCCTCAGGCGGCGGCGACCTCGAATGGCGGGTGGCCGCGACCGGCGCCTATTTTCTGGAGACCGCGACCGAGCTCACCATCCGCTTTGCCGACGGGAGACTCGAAACCCACGCGACCCCGAAGATCCCGATCCAGCAGCCGATGGTCGAGGCGGCGTTCGCCGACTTTGCGGCGGGACGGGCGCCAGCCTGTCCGGTCGCAGAGTGTGCGGAGGCGGTGGCCTTGTGTGATCGGATTTATAAGGCGGCCAAATAGCGCCTTCGGCACTCAAATCGCATTGCCCGCGTTTGCGACGACGTCACCTGGGCCTCAAACCGCTGAGCATTAGCAGCTAATCCAGTGTTAATCGGCAGCGAAACTATCCGATGGCCGCCACAACATCGTTGAAGAACGCTGCAATCTGCGGATCATCGGTCGACTTCGCAAGGAGATCGCTTTTTCGCCTAACGTGAAAGAACCTTCCGCCACTGCCAGAGGCTTGAACATCCCGCACTGTAACAAGCTCATGCTTTATGAGAGTGTCACGTAACTTCGGCCAGTATGGATCATCGAGGATACGTTCAGCACCTCTGTCAAAACCTCTGTGGTCACCCTCTCGCAACCAGAATGGGCGATATCGGCCGATGCGACCAATAAGCTTGAATAGGTCATGCTTACGCACACGGGCGGGAAGTTGATCAATACGAGAAATCTCATCATCGGCGTGAGGCGAACGCGCAGCTAGCCAACTTGCAATATCGGTCGGATCGACCAGCATCCTTTCAGGCAATTGAACGCGTTGTGGATGGGGGAAACCTATGGGAACTGCCGTCCCCGCATCGGCGATAAGAGAAATCACATGGCAGTTTCCACCAAACGAAAATGCGCGAAGATCGGCCTCTCGCGCATCAAGCTGGGTAATGATCACCGATTCGAGAGTGAGAGGGCACGCAGTTTCGACAATGAGAGCCTCGTCGATGGCCACATTGACTAAAACCAAATTGAAATCAGCGTCGAGAGTGCTCGTGGTTGCCAACACGACCGCGGCGAGATTTCGCCGCGTACGATCTTGGTCTCCATATTCACTAATTAGAGAGATAGCCCTCTTCGCAAAAGTTGATAGCCGATCCTTGGCAACATGCCGTGTCACATCTACAAACCTAGCGAGGAACTCCGACCCAAAAATATTTCTTCGAACGTATTTGGGAATTTCCGACTCCAAGATGGCATCGACCGTAATGCGGCTGAGGAAATGATTTAGCAGCTGAGCATGCGAAAAACGCTTGTAACCACGTCGATCATCATCAGCAAGAAATGCGACTACGGAGGCTCGGTTCTTTAGAATTCCAACCAAGGAAGCAGTTACGGTTTCGTGCGCCACCAACTCCGCAATCCACATTAGAGAGTCGTTCGAAATCGCCTCCGTCTGATTTTCGGCGAGATCACGCGCAACCTCACCGAGGAAACGGATTACGAAGTTTCTGCGCTGCTCCTCGGACGTAACCCGCGCAACGTCGTCACCAAATTTGGTCGCTTCGCGGTCGATCATTGTCTCAACGAGGAACCACATCAGGTCATCAACTTCGCCGTTTTCGACCTGATCGCGAACACCCTCCCCAGCAAGCTCCACCAAAAAGAACGGGCGAAGCGCGTATGAGCCGGGCTCAAAGAGTGGCGCGACATTTTCCTGACTAAAGATGGAATCCGTCCAACCACGCTCTTTCAGCCACTGCTTGGCTAAAGTCGGCGTGATCGGCTGCAAAGTGAACGTATATAGATCGTCGCTATCGGGCCTGAAGCCTTGCAAAGCGGATGTTAGGCGATCACGCCCAACAAACGTTTCCCGCCCCGCTAGCAGAATTGAACCTTGCCCACGCGCGCCCACTACCAGTTCGTTCACCTGCGCCCATGCAAGTTCGTATCCGTTCGGATCACCCAACTCGTCAAAACCATCTATAGCGAGTACTATAAGGCCATGTCGCACGAGCACCGGAACTTGATCATAAGTCACATTTAATCTTAAAGTTTGCAGACTAAATGCCATCAAATCCATAATATTCTGTAACATTCTTCCACGGCTCTCGACATGAAGAAATAAAGGTCGCCGAATTTGTTTATATTTGTCTGCTCGATCGTACGCGATGCTTCGAATGAGACTTGTCTTACCGATGCCTGCCGGACCATCAATAAGTACGATGCGCAACGTTGGTGAGTTCGCAACGTCTCCCGGAACAAGAATATCGGGCTCTTCGACGTTTCAAGTGGATTTTAGGGGCTCTTCGACGTTTCAAGTGGATTTTAGGATGTCGGGTAGCTGGGCTGCGATCAGGTAGATGATGGTTACGAAGGTGGCGGTGTTTCGATAGCCGCGGGCGCGTGCACGTGCGGCCTGGAAGATGCCGTTCAAGCCCTCGAGACG